>DATIQP010000131.1:0-1771 GCA_035470765.1 Polyangiaceae bacterium
CATCCCGCTGGACATGCTCTTCATCGACGAGGACGGGACGATCGTCGGCGTGGTCGAGAACGCCCCGGTGCTCGACGACGACGCGCGGAGCGTGGCGTGCCCGTCGCGCTTCGTGCTCGAGGTGAACGCGGGCTGGGTCCGGCGGCACGGCGTACGGCCCGGCCAGAAGGTTGCGCTCCCGAGCCTGTGAGTCTACTTACAGCCGGCACATGAACCGCAGCGCCACCCTCTTGTTGTCCGCCGGCATCGTCCTGTCCGCCTGTCGCACCGAGCCCGCCCCCGAGCCGCGGCCCGATCCGACCCCGCCGCAGCCGCAAACGCAGGTGACCACCGCATCCGCGCCGGCCGCCGCTGCGGCCGCGCCCGCGGGCGGCGGAGGGATGAGCGTCGCCTCGGTCCCCGTCTCGCCGGGCGATCCGATGCAGGGCAAGTTCACGCTCGAGGACGCGACCAAGGGCCTGCCGGGCTCGGGCTACTCCGATCTGACGGCGACGATCGACACCTCGCACGGCAAGCTCACGTGCAAGCTGTTCGCGGACAAGGCTCCGATCACCGTCGCCAACTTCGTGGGCCTCGCGCGCGGCACGCGCCCCTGGAAGGACCCGAACACCAACCAGTGGGTGACCAAGCCCGCGTACGACGGCACCTCGTTTCACCGCATCATCAAGGGCTTCATGATCCAGGGCGGCGACGCGAAGGGCAACGGCACGGGCGAGCCGGGCTACGTCATCCCCGACGAGATCTGGCAAGGCGCGACGCACGACCACGCCGGCGAGCTCTGCATGGCCAACCGCGGGCCGAACACGAACGGCGCGCAGTTCTTCATCACCGACGCGGCCGCGCCTCACCTCGATCGCGGCTACACGATCTTCGGCGAGTGCGCGCCCGAGGCCGTCGTGCACATGATCGCCGGCGTCCAGACGGCGCCCGGCGATCGGCCGACTTCGCCCGTCACCATCCGCAAGGTCACCATCTCGCGCGGCGCCGGCGTGCCCTACGCGGGCGCGCCGCGCGACGCGGGTCGCGACTAGCGCAGAAGTCACTCGAACCGATCGCGCGCAAGACCATCGACACGAATGCTCTGCCGAGTCGGTCAGTGCTGGAACGTGCCCACGAGGTCGCCCTGCGCGACCACGTGGGAGCTCATCGCCGCGTCGAGGTTCGCGCGCTTGGCGCCCGCCTTGAGCATGAGCCACGTGTCGAGGCCGAAGATCTTGAAGTGGTAGTGGTGCTGCTTGCCCTTGGGCGGGCAGGGGCCGGAGTAGCCGGCGCGGCCGAAGTCGTTCTCGCCCGTCATGCCGGAGACCGCCGCCACGTTGGCCCCGTCGGCGAGGGTGCGCGTCCCGGGGGCGATGTTCCACGCGATCCAGTGGGTGAACGTGCCGCTCGGCGCGTCCGGGTCGTCGACGACGATGGCGACCGTCTTGGCGGTGTTGGGCATCTCGCTCCACGCGAGGGGCGGGCTGCGATCGTTGCCGCCGTCGCACGTGTAGTCGACGGGGATCGGAGCGCCCGCCGCGAAGGCCGCCGAGCTCACCACGATCTTCGCCGGAGTCACGCCCTTGGGCGGCGAAGGATTCGGCGCGGCCGCGTTGGAGTCATGGCAGGCCGCGCTGGCCAAGAGAACGAGACACGAGAGCATCGGCTTCACGTTCCACCTCCCTAGCTTTGCAGACCACTCGAATTGATGGTCCCGCCTTAGTCGTCTTGGTAGAGCACCTTCTGCGTGGGCTCGCGCCAGTAGTACTTGTCGAAGTCCATCCTGTCGAAC
>DATIQP010000132.1:0-3752 GCA_035470765.1 Polyangiaceae bacterium
CGTCCCCTCCCCGAGGTACGCGTACGACTCCACCGGGCTGCCCCCCGGGGCGACGAGCACCCAGCCCGACCCGGCCGGACCCGGGTTGCCGGTGCAAGCCCCGTCCGTATAGGCGATCCAGCCGCGCGTGGACGTCGTGGGCGGGGCATCGGGAGTGGCCGACGCCTTCGAGGCCTTGGCCGCGCCACGGCTGGGCTTCGATCGCGGCTTCGCCTCCTCGGCGGGGACGCAGGTGTCGTCGGGCATGACCGGCGTCGCGTGGTCCACGTCGAGGTTCTTGACCGACGCGTGATAAGCGCGAGGGTCGTTGGCCTTGTAACGGATCTCGACACGGCCGCCCTTGTCGTCGAGGTGCCCGCCGTCCGTGACGCGGACGAACACGCGCTGGCCGCGGATGGTGGCGTGCCGCCAAGGCATGCGCTGAGGGATACCACGGGTTGAGAAAAGACGAACGAGGAGCGGGAATTGGAATTGGAATTGGAACGGAGTGCAGGACGGGGGTAGGTTTCCGGCCATGGTGTCGTCGGAATCGAAGCGGCCGCGGCCGCTGGTATTGGTCATTCTGGACGGGTGGGGCGAGCGTACGGAGCGGGACGACAACGCCGTGCGGCTGGCGCGAGCGCCGAGGCTGAACGAGCTGTTCGCGAAGTATCCGCACGGGCTCATCGGTACGAGCGGGCCGGACGTGGGCCTGCCGCCGGGGCAGATGGGCAACAGCGAGGTCGGACACCTCAACTTCGGTGCGGGCCGCATCGCGATGATGGATATCTCGCGGATCGACAACGCCGTGTTCGACGGTTCGCTCGGCAAGAACCCGGTCCTCGCCGAGCGAATCGCGCAGGCGAAGGCGGCGGGCGGGCGGCTGCACCTGTTCGGCCTGTGCTCCGATGGCGGCGTTCACTCGCTGCTCACGCACATCATGGCCGTCATCGACGCGGCCCACGCGGCGGGCGTTCCGTGCGTCATGCACGCATTTCTGGACGGCCGCGACGTGCAGCCGAGGACGGCGCCGCATTACGTCGCCGAGCTCGAGAAGCACCTCGCCGGCAAGGGAGTCATCGGGACCGTGAGCGGCCGCTACTGGGGAATGGACCGCGACAACCGCTGGGAGCGCGTCCAGAAGGCCTTCGAGGCCATCGTCTTCGCCCGAGGCCCGCGCCACGCGACCGCGCAGGCCGGCATCGAGGCGTCCATCGCGGCCGGCAAGACGGACGAGTTCGTCGAGCCGTTCGTGGTGGGCGACTACGCTGGCGTCGCCTTTGGCAAGGACGCAGCCCAGCACTGCAACTTCCGCCCGGACCGGGCGCGCGAGCTGACACGCGCGCTCGCGATCGAGAAGTTCGACGGCTTCCCGCGTGACGGTGCCGCACGCTCGAGCGAAGCGAGAGTTCGGACCGAGACGACAAACGGTGCGCCGTTCCTCGGGCGCTACGGGTGCATGACGATGTACGACGGGTCGTTCGGCCTGCCGATCGCCTTCCCCAAGGAGACGTACCCGGACATCTTCCCCGAGGTCATCGCGCGCGCGGGCCTGACCCAGTTCCGCTGCGCCGAGACGGAGAAGTACGCGCACGTCACCTACTTCTTCAACGGAGGGCGGGAGGCGCCGTTCGAGGGCGAGGAGCGCGCGATGATCCCCTCGCCGAAGGAAGTGCCGACGTACGACAAGAAGCCGGAAATGAGCGCGAAGGGCGTCGGCGACGCGGTCGTCGCGGCCATCGACTCCGACCGCTTCGACTTCGTCCTCGTCAACTTCGCCAACCCGGACATGGTCGGCCACACCGGCGTGCTCGACGCGGCGATCCACGCCGTCGAGGCCGTCGACGCGCAGGTCGGCCGCATCGTCGACGCGGCGCGCGCCAAGCACGGCGCCGTCCTGATCACGGCGGACCACGGCAACTGCGAGCTGATGAAGGATCCGGCGTCGGGCCAGCCCCACACCGCGCACACGCTCAACCCGGTGCCGCTCCTCTACGTGAACGACGCGGACGGCTCCGCCCAGGTGAAGGGCGGCGGCAGGCTGTGCGACGTGGCGCCCACGATGCTCGCGCTGCTCGGCCTGCCGAAGCCTGCGGCGATGACCGGCGTCGACCTGCTCCAGCGCTGAATCACCGTGCCCGAGCTCCCGCATTTCGGCAGCTACCGCACGGTGTCCGAGCTCGGGTCGGGCGCCATCGCGACCGTCTACCTCGCGAAGCAGGAGCCCCTCGGCCGCAAGGTCGCCCTCAAGGCGCTCAAGCCGACCATCCCGCCGACGTCGACCTTCGCCGCACAGCTCGAGCGCGAGGCGCGCGTGCTCGCCGGCCTCTCGCACCCGAATATCGTCTTGCTCCTGGACTACGTGAAGAGCGAGTCCGAGATGTACCTCGTACTCGAGTACATCGGCGGCTTCTCCCTCGCCGAGGTCCTCGCCAAGAAGCCGAAGCTGCGGCCGGAGGTCGTCGCGACCATCGGCGCCGAGGTCGCCAAGGGCCTCGCGCACGCCCACGAGCGCGGCGTGGTCCACCGCGACATCAAGCCGGCCAACGTGATCCTCTCGCGCCACGGCGAGGTGAAGATCGTCGACTTCAGCATCGCCCACCGCGAGCGGTTGCCGTCGGCCGACGAGATCCTCCCCTCGTTCGACAAGCACGCGTCGTTCGGCACGCCGGCGTACATGGCGCCCGAGCAGCTGCTCGGCGAGGTCGTGGACGCGCGCAGCGATCTCTTCTCCCTCGGCGTCGTGCTCTACCAGCTCGCGTGCGGCGTGCGTCCCTTCGATCGCCCCGGCGAGAAGCGGTCGCCGGCGCACGCGGCGCGCACGGCGGCCGCCGTCCCGCTGCGGCAGAGAGCACCCGAGGTGCCTCGCGCGCTCGAGCGCGTCGTCATGCGCTGCATCGAGAAGCACCCCGCCGATCGGCTGCCCTCGGCCGACGCCGTCGCCGAGGAGCTCGAGGCGATCGTGCGCGAGCGCACCGAGGTGCCGGTACGCCAGCTCGTTCGCTCCGCGCTCGCCGTCTCGCGCCTCGTGCCCGGCGACGTGCCGCTGTTGTCACGCGCCGCCCCGCCGCGCAGGCCGCTGTCGCAAACGCCGTGGAGCTTCGCCGTCGCGACGGCAGCGCTCGGGCTGGGGTTCGGCGTCGTGCGCGCGACCGATCGGAACACGGAGCGCGCCGCCGCGACGACCGAGGGCCCCCTGACGCCGGCGCGGCCCGGCTTCTTGCACGTGCTGGCGACGCCGTGGGCCGAGGTCTCCGTCGACGGGCAGCTCGCCGAGGTCACACCGACCGCGCACGCGATCCCGCTCGCGCCGGGCCCGCACTACGTGACGTTCACGCACCCGGCGGCGCCCTCGCAGACGCGGCGAGTGGTGATCGAGACGGACAAGACGGTGGCGCTCGATGTCACGATGGAGGTGAAGAAGTAGGGGGGCCCCCACCTGCCGTGCTCGGCGGCATGCTCGCTCGCGCGGCGGCCTCCGCGATTGGGTGCAGTTTACACGGGTCGGCCTTGCGCGAGCTTGCGCGTGCCGCCTGCGCGCGGCAGCCTCCCCCACGGCCGTCGCTTCGCTCGGCCGGGGGAGGTGAGGATGACTGCGGCACACGCTGGATGGTCTCGCGGCGGCCCGTCTAAGTCTTCCGTGTCCGACTCCGTCTCTGTCTCTGACTCCGTCTCTGACTCCGTCTCGTCCGAGCAAAGAGCCGTCGTGCGGGAGCACGCCGTGGGCGGAAGAAGTGCGCCAGCCTGCGGGCGTTACGCAGAGAAGCGGAGGG
>DATIQP010000133.1:0-2354 GCA_035470765.1 Polyangiaceae bacterium
GATAACCAGGGCGGCACCGAGCGTTCGCTCCCGCACGGCATCAAGTTCCGCTCCGTGCAGACCAGCCACGACGAGGAGCCGCGCACGAGCGGTCGCGCGTACCTGTACTTCTGGCCCGGCGGCATGACCGAGCGCGCGAGCGTGGTGCTTCGCGAGGGCGACTCGATGGCCGACACCAACGCGCTCACGGTCGTCGTCTCGCCGCTCACCGGCAACGTCGTGATCAAGGCCGGCGCCGTCTCGCTGCCGAAGGTCGAGGACGGCAAGGACCCGAGCGAGCGGGAAGACCAAGGGGGGGGCTATTAGGGTGGAGACCACGAGTACGGAACAGAGAACGGGAAGGGGAATGGTGCGGCCGTCGCGCAGCGACGCGAGCACGCCGCCCTCCTCTCGAGGCTTCTCGCTCCTGGAGGTCATGGTGGCGCTCGCCATCTTCGGCCTGATGATCTCGGGCATCCTCGCTGCGCAGGGCGGCCTCGCCGCGAGCAACAGGAAGGCAGCCCACATGGGCGAGGCGACGACGCTCGCGCGCTGCAAGATGACCGAGCTCGAGGAGAAGCTGCTCAAGTTCGGCTACTCGCAGATGGACGACGTCGACACGGACGCGCTCTGCTGCGAGGGCGGGGACACCTCGACGTTCACGTGCGACACGAAGGTCGAGAAGGTGCTGATGCCGGATCCACCGTCGTCGACCGGGCTCGACATGGACGGCGGCGCGGCGGCGCAGCTGATGGGGATGAGCGCGGACGGCGGCGGCGCGGCCGGTGGGGCGACGCTCGACCTGGACGGCGGCCTCTCGTCGCTCGGCGCGCTCGGCGGGCAGACCGGCGCGAGCGGCGCGGCGGGCCTGCTCAACATGGCCATGGGCATCGTCTACCCGATGATGAAACCGATGATGGAGGCGTCGATCCGGAAGATCACCGTCACCGTCAAGTGGAAGGAGGGCCCGAACCCGACGACGTTCGTCCTCACGCAGTACGTGACCAACCCGCAGCAGGGAGGCTTCATGGCCGGGATGCCCGGGATGGGCGGCGACGGCGGCGCGGGCTTCGGCTCCCCGATGATGGGGGGGCCAGGCGGAATGCCGGGCGGTGGAATGCCTGGCGGCGGCATGTTCCCGGGCGGGCCCGGCGCAGCAGGGGGGCCCGGCCGGTGAGAGCTCTTTCTCGGACCCGGCAGCGCGGCCTGATGCTCGTCGAGGTGCTCGTCGCGATCGCGGTGCTCGCCATGATCGGCGTGCTGCTCTACGGCACGTTCGACTCGCTCAACCACGGCAGGAAGGCAGAGAGCATCCGCGGCGACCGCGCGCGGCAGGGTCGCCAGGCGATCCTGAGGATGACGCGCGAGCTGACGAGCGCGTTCTTGTCGGTGCACAACCCGCAGAACCCCGGCCTGCAGACGCGCGTGGTGGCGTTCGTCGGGCAGAACGGCAACCCTTTCGATCGCCTCGATTTCCAGGCGTTCGCGCACCGCCGGCTGGAGGCGAACAGCCACGAGTCGGACCAGGCCGAGATCGGCTACTTCGTGTCGCCCGATCCGGACAAGGACGGCAAGAACGACCTCGTCCGCCGCGAGCAGACACCGGCCGACCTCGATCCGAAGCGCGGCGGCGTCGTGAACGTGCTCTGCGAGGACATCGAGGCGTTCGACGTGCGCTACCTCGATCCGCAGACGAGCCAGTGGACCGAGGGCTGGGACACGATGCAGGCGACCGGGCAGATGGGCCGCCTGCCGCTCGAGATCCGGATCACGCTCACGCTCGCCCACGTCCCGGCGGGCCTCGACGCGACCTACACGACCAAGTTCTTGGTCCCGATCCAAAACCCGCTCAGCTTCGGGATCCCGCAATGACGCGCCAAAGGACGAAGGTGAAGTTCCACCTTCCTACAATCGAGCCTTCGTCCTCACCCCCAAAGCGCAGGAGACGCAAGCGCAACAGGCGCGGCAAGCGCGGGATCGCGCTGATCATGGTGCTCGGGTCGCTCGCCATCCTCACGATGATGCTCGCCGAGTTCCAGGCGGATACGAGCGCGACGCTGGCGAGCGCGATGGCGGACCGCGACGGCGTGCAGGCGGAATACATCGCGCGCTCGGCGGTCAACCTCTCGAGGCTGATCATCGCGATGGAACCGACCCTCCGCCAGTCGCTCGCGCCCATCTTCATGATGATGCAGCGCCAGCCGCCGCAGCTGCCGGTCTGGCAGTTCGCGGATAGGCTGCTCGGGCCGTTCAACGACAAGGACGCGACCAAGGAGTTCGGCAACTCGATCGGCGTCGACTTCGGCACCGGCAAGAACCTGGGCCTGCCGGACGGGCGCTTCGAGCTGAAGATCGTGGACGAGGACGCGAAGATC
>DATIQP010000134.1:0-1984 GCA_035470765.1 Polyangiaceae bacterium
CCCGCAGAAGCCGTGGGACGTGCACGGCTCGAGCAGGCTCACCTACGAGAACCTGCGCACCGAGGTGCACCAGAACCAGCGCGACTTCGTCGGGCCGATCGTGATCGAAGATTCGGGCCGTGCGCTCTACGTGACCGCCACCCTCGACGGCGTTGACGCGGTCGACGTGCTGCTGCTCGGCAAGGCGGAGGCCGAGGCGTCGCTCGGCTACTATCTGAGCTACGGAGCTTCCGGGCCTCTCGCGGGCAACCCCTCCTTCTCCGACCTCGTGCACGCGGGAGCGCAGTACACCAAGGCGCTCCCCGTCGCGAAGGGCACCTACTACCTGGTGTGGGACAACACGCCGAGCGCCGGCGTCGTGGCGCCGCCGGTGAGCCTGCTCGACGATCGGGCGGCCATGATCAGCTACGTGCTGCAAATCGGCGACGCGCCCTGAAGAGCCGGGAACAATCCGGAGTCCAGGACGTTGCTTACCCGCTCGGGGCCGGCTATAGGCCGAAGCCTCGGATCGCGCCTTGACCACCGAAGACAAGCCTTCAGCGGAGGGGAAAGAGTCGCCGCCCAAGGGCGGAGGCGGAGACGACTCGCCCGCGAAGGACAACGGCACGGCCACGGCCCGCGAGGTCGAGCCGGTCTCGGAAGACGAGCTGCCGGACTCGTCGCGCAGGGCCAAGGAGGGCGGCGCGAAGGGCGAGACCCCGCCAGGGCTGGGCGCGTCGGCGCGCATCGAGGTGCCGAAGCTGACGCCTGCGATGCGTGTGTTCCGCGGCGTCTACTGGCTGATCTGGTTCTTGTCGGTGCCGCTCGCCTGCGCGTGCCTGGTCGTGTGGGCGCTGACGCCCCCGAGCGGCGTCGAGGAGCCGGGCATCCTCGGCTGGATCCAGTCCGGCGTGCGCGAGCAGCCGGTCCCCGTCGGCATCGGCGTCTTCGCGCTCGTCGAGATGGCCATCGGCGCGGTGCGGAGGCGCCTGCCGCTCGCCGTCTACGCCTACCCGCCGCTCCGGCCCGACGTACCCGAGAAGGTGCGCGGCTTGTTCGAGCGCGGCGCCGCTTTGCTCGACGAAGCGGACGTCATCTACGCCACGCACGAGAAGGCGATCGTGCGCGAGCTCTCGGCCAAGGAGCGCGCGCGGCTGCGCGAGTCGCTCGAGGGCCTGCGCGACGCGATGCGCGCCTCGCCGTTCGAGCAGGAGGCGTTCATCAACGCGCTCGCCCGGGCCGACGGCGAGGTGGACGTGCACTTCGGCCGCTGGCGCAAGAGCGAGGCCCGCGAGTTCATCGAGTCCATCCTGCTCGCCGTGGGCGTCGCGCTGCTCTTGCGCACGTTCGTCGTCGAGGCCTTCAAGATCCCGTCGAGCTCGATGGTGCCGACGCTGCTCGTCGGCGACCACATCTTCGTCAACAAGTTCAGCTACGGGCCCGGCATCCCGTACACGCACTCGCGCATCTGGACGCACATGCCCCCCGACCGCGGCGACATCATCGTCTTCGCGTACCCGGAGAACATGGAGCAGGACTTCATCAAGCGCGTCATCGCGTTGCCGGGCGACACCCTCGAGACCAAGGACGGCCACCCGGTCATCAACGGCTGGGAAGTGCCCTCGTGCCTCGTCGGCTCCTACGCCTACGACGACACCGACACGCTGCCCCCCCACCACGAGGGCGACCTCTTCATCGAGTACCTCGGCGACGAGTCGTACCTCACGTTCTACGACCGCGCGAAGGACCCTCAGGTGAACAAGGGTCCGTTCTACGTCCAGCCGGGCGAGGTCTACGTCATGGGCGACAACCGCAACAACAGCCACGACTCGCGCGCGTGGTTCGGCGGCAAGGGCGGCGGCGTCCCCTACGAGAACATGAAGGGCCGCGCCCTGTTCGTCTGGCTCAGCTACCGCGACTCGGGCGTCGACTGGCGCCGCTTCGGCACGCCGGTGATGGGCCGCCCGCGCGCGCCCGAGGGCTTCGCGCAGCTGCAGCCGCAGGT
>DATIQP010000135.1:0-13074 GCA_035470765.1 Polyangiaceae bacterium
CGCTTCGGAGTCCGTGGAGCTTCGAGTCGCGCTGGAGGCCGACGGCGCGGAGATCCTGGGGGATCGCCACCGGCTCCTCCAGGTGCTCGAGAACCTCGTCGGCAACGCCATCAAGTTCACGCAGGCTGGCGGCTGCATCACGGTCGGCGCGACTTCGACGGAGCGCGACGTCATCTTCCGCGTGGAAGACACCGGGGCCGGGATCGCCGCCGAGAGCCTCCCTCACGTGTTCGACCGATTCTGGCAAGCCACGAGCTCCGGGCGTCGCGGCGCCGGGCTCGGGCTCTTCATCGCCAAGGGCATCGTCGAGGCCCACGGGGGGCGGATCTGGGTCGAGAGCACGCCTGGACGGGGCAGCACGTTCTTCTTCACGATTCCCAAGGCGGGCCCTGGGCCGACGGTCGTGGCGCTCCCGCCGCACCCGGGCGCAGCGGCCGCGCCGCTCCCCGGCAACCCGTGACCGCCGCGCGGCTCAGGCGCGCACGGGGAGGGTGAAGCGGAACGTGGTCTCGGCGCCGGGGCGGCTCGTCGCCGCGATGCGCCCGCCGTGCGCTTCGATCAGCCCTTGGGTGATCTGAAGGCCGAGGCCAATGCCGGGCACGGCTCGATGGCTCGCCACCCCCGCTCGGTGAAAGCGCTGGAAGAGCCGTTCGAGCTGCTCGGGCGGCAGGCCAGCGCCGTCGCTGGTCACCGACACCGCGACGCCCTCGCTGGCGCGCTCCAAGGCGACTCGGATCGGCGCCTCGGCGCGCCCGTACTTGACCGCGTTGCTCAAGAGATTCTCCATCACCTGGGCGAGCCGATCGGGATCTCCGTCGACCGAGAACGGCCCGCTGTCGACGCGAAGATCGAACTTCCGACCATCACACTCCAGGGCGACGCGCGCCACGCACTCGCGCACGCACTCCGTGAGGTCGAGCGGGCGGCGCTCGACGGTGAGCCGGCTCGCGTCGAGCCGCGACAGGTCGAGCAGATCGTTCGTCATGCGAGCGAGCCGCGCGATCATCTTCCGGATCTCGGCGACGTAGCCGAGCAGCTTCGGTGACAGCTCGCCCCCCTCGCGCGCGAGGAGCTGGGCGTACAGGTTGATGCTGTTGATCGGCTGCCTGAGATCGTGGGCGACGACGGCGTTCCACTCGGCGCGCAGCCGCTCGAGCGCCTTGACGCTCGTGATGTCCTGCCAGACGACGACGGCGCTCGTCACGTCGCCGTGATCGGTGATCGGCGCGGCGTGCACCTCGATCGGGATCTCGCTGCCGTCGGCGCGCCGGAAGACGACCTCGAGGCGCTCCACGCGCTCGCCGCGCAGCGCGCGCATCGCGGGATATTGCTCGAAGGGAAGCGGCACGCCATCCAGGCCGATGAGCGCGCCGGAGAACTGCGACAAGCCCGTCTGCGGATCGAACGTCTCGCCCTGCATCGCCCGCGCTTGCCGGTTGGGCTCGATCTTCTCCGCGTGAGCGCCGCGCACGATCGTGATGCCGACGGGGCACCCCTCGAGCACGGCCTCGAGCTCGCCGAGCACCCGCGCGCGATCGCGCTCGGCCTTCCTCAGATCGGTGATGTCGAGGGTGGTGCCGACGCACCGCACGGGCACGCCGTCCACGACCGACGTCTCGCCCTGCTGGAGCAGGGTGCGCTCCTCTCCGTCGGGCCGCACGATGCGATGCTCGATCTGGTAGGAGCGGCCCGCGTGGACCGCCTCCTCGACGGCGCGGCGCACCGCGTCGCGTTCGTCTTCGGGTACGAGCATGGTCAACGCGAAAGGCGCCTCGGAGCCGGGCTCCAGGCCGTAGAGCGCGTAGAGCTCCGGCGAGCGATATATCGTGTTGTTGCGGATGTCCCAGTCCCAACTCCCGAGCCGCGCCACCGCCTGCGCGCGCCGCAGCGCATCTTCGGCGGTCCGCAGCGCCTGGTCGGCGCGCTTGCGGTCGCTGATGTCGCGCACGAACGCCTGCCAGCGGCCGTCCGCGAGGATCTTCGCGCTGACCTCGAGGGACAGGGCGCGACCATCCTTGCGTCGGAGCGTCCACTCAGCGGTGTCGACCGCGCCCGGCTCGAGCAGGCGCTGCTTCGTGGCCTGGAGGCGCGGCACCTCCTCCGGAAGGATGAGATCCATGATGGTCTTGCCGACGAGCTCCTCGCGCGCGAAGCCGAGCATCTCGCACGCCGCGGCGTTGACGTCGGTGTAGCGGCCCTCGAGATCGGCGATGAACACGCCGTCGGGCGCCTGTTCGATGAGCTCGCGCAGGCGCTGCTCGGACCGTTCCAGCGCGCTCGCCGCCTGCTCGCGCGCCGTGACGTCGCGCACCGACGCGAGCACCCACGAACCGTCCGGCGTCGCCACCGGGCTGAGGGCGACCTCGATGGGGAACTCCGAGCCATCGCGGCGAAGGCCCCGGAGCAACGACCCCATGCCCATCTGGCGCGGGCGCGGGTCGCGCCCGAAGCGCTCGCGGTGCGCGGCGTGCGCCGCTCGGTGCGCCTCGGGGACGAGTCGGTCGACCCGCTGGCCCACGAGCTCGGCGGCAGGCCAGCCGAACATGGCCTCCATCGCCGGATTGACCATGACGATGGTGCCCTCGGCGTCCACGACGACCAGCCCATCCAACGACGCCTCCACGAGCTTCCTCGCTAAGACGTCCTCCAAGGCAAAACCCCGCTTCATGATCGAATAATTTAGGCCCGTCAACGCCGGCGACAACGTCGATCTGCATCGTCGCCTGTAAAGCCCCACGGAACGTCCTCGACGCTCGCGCGCAGAAATCGCGTAAGCTACGAGACGGTCATGCTTCACCGCCTTGGCTTCGCCGCCCTCGCCGGCGCCTCCCTCTTTGCCTGCTCGTCGCCGGCCCCGCCGGCGCCGTCGCCCGTGACCGGGATCACCGTCTCGACGGGCGACCTCTTGCCGCCGTTCTCGCCCGACGTGTTCTCCTACGAGGTGACCTCGCTCACGACGCTCGTGCCGGTCGACGTCACCGTCACCGGGCAGGACGTGACCATCGACGGCGCGCCCGCGAAGAACGGCGTCCCGTACACGATGACGGTCCCGTCGCTCGACGACGCGACGTCGATCGCGATCCAGGCGACCGATGGGAAGGGCGCCCCGGTGACGTACACGATCCACACGGCGCCGCCGCAGCGCGCCCGCTACGACGTGACGACGCTGAGCTCGCCCGAGCCGGGGCTGATCTTCCTGACGCCGTTCCAGCTGGTGGGAGCCGTCGGCGGCCCGACGTTCCTCTACATCCTCGACGAGACCGGGCGGCTGGTCTTCTACAAGAAGACGCTGCAGGCCGTGGCCGACTTCGAACGGGTGACCCTGCCGAACGGGACCGTGCGTTACACGTACCTTCAGCAGCAGCAGCCGCTCGACCCGAAGACGTGGCCGCTCTTGCCGTCGACCGCGTACGTCCTCGACGATCACTTCCGGCAGCTCCAGACCGTCCAGCTCGCGGCGGCCGGCGCTCACCCGGCGGCGCCCGCGGACGTTCACGAGTTCCGCCTGCTCGACGACGACCACTGGATCCTGCAGTCGTACCTGCCCGAGACGGTGACGAACGTGCCCGGCTACACGTCCTCGAACGTCGCGTCGGGCGTGGTGCAGGAGGTGAAGGCCGGCAACGTCCTGTTCGACTGGCAGACGACGAGCGTCCCCACGCTCTACACGCAGAGCACGGACGGCAACGACTTCACGAACGCCAACGGGATGCTCGCCGACTACAACCACCTGAACGCGTTCGACATCGATCCGTCGAACGGCAACCTCGTGTTGTCGCTGCGCCACGACGACGAGATCGTCGAGTTGGACCGCGCCACGGGCGCGATCGTCTGGACGCTCGGCGGCGTCGGGGACGGATTCGGCCTCGCGGCGGCGGACAAGAGCTCGCACCAGCACCACATCCGGTTCATCGGCCCGAACCACCTGATGATGTTCGACAACGGCAACGCCTCGAAGCTGACGAAGATCCGCGAGTACCAGATCGATCCGGTCGCTCACACGGCGCAGGCGCTCGCGGCGGTCTCGATCGACGCTCACTACAGCTCGGCGATGGGCTCCGCGCAGAAGATCAACGGCCACTACTTCGTGGGGTGGGGCGATCGTCAGGCTGGCGAGTCGGACGTCACGGAGCTCGACGCGGTGACGCAGGTCAAGTCGTTCGAGCTGAGCTTCCAGGACGGCTACATCTCGTACCGCGCCCTCAAGTTTCCCGCGCAATAGCCCCACCAGCGGAAGCTCTTGGTATGGGCCCAAAGCTCCTCTAAGGTGGAGCTCCGCTCATGCGCGCGTCTGCCGGCCTGCTCGCGACCTCTTCGCTTTTGGCAGTACTTTGCGCTTCGTCGGCGGCGTCCGCGCAGGACCTTCCGTTGCTCGACGTTCGGACGTGGCGCCCGTCGGTGGACCCGACGGCGAGCCTGGTGCTGGAGTCGCCCAGCGTGCCCGGGCCGTGGAACTGGAACGTCGGCGCGTTCCTCGACTGGGCGTACCGGCCGATCTCGGTGAAGGACGCCAACACCGCCAGCCCGACGTACGGGCAGACGCTCTACCGCCCCGTCGACAGCGCGCTCGCGACGAACCTCCTGGCCAACATCGGCCTCGGAGAGCACGCCTCGCTCGGCATCGTCCTCCCGGCCGTGCTCTACCAGACCGGGAGCGGCAACCTGCCAGCCGAGGTCGCGACGCTGCCGGTCGCGAGCACGGCGCTCGGCGATCTCGGGCTCTCGGCCAAGGTGCGGATCGTGGGCAACGACAACGGCGGATTCGGGCTCGCGGCGATCGCCGGGGCGACCCTGCCGACGGGCGATCACTCGAGCTTCGCGGGCGAGGGCGCGGTGACGGCGCAGCTCCGGCTCGTCGCGGACTACTCGTTCGTGGTGGCCGACGTGCAGGCGAGCCTCGGCTACTTCGTGCGCACCGAGGAGCGGACCTGGCCCGCCGCGAGCGCGGGCGGCTACACCTTCGGCGACGAGATCCCCTTCAGCTTCGGCGTCCGACTCCGGCCGGATATCTTCCACATCGATCGCGAAGACCGGCAGAACTGGGAGCTCGCGGTTCATGGCTGGCTGCCGGGCGGTCCGGTCGCGCCGTTCGTCGACCGCGGCGCCGCGGCGCTCTCGCCCGTGATGCTGGCGCTCTCGGACCGCATCGCGCTCGGCCGCGACAAGGACGCGTACCTGCTCGCCGGCGCCGAGATCGGCCTCTCCGACGCGGTGGGAGACCCGGGCCTCCGCGTCATCGTCGGCGCGGGCTGGGCCCCGCGCGAGCACGACAAGGATCACGACGGCGTCCCGGACAACGTCGATCAGTGCGAGGACATCCCCGAGGACCGCGACGGCTTCGAGGACTCGGACGGCTGCCCCGACATCGACAACGACAACGACGGCATCATCGATCGCGAGGACGCCTGCCCCAACGTGGCCGGCACGCGCTCGAGCGATCCGAAGAAGAACGGTTGCCCCGGCAACGATGGCGACGGCGACGGCATCCCGGACGACGTCGATGCCTGCCCGACCACCAAGGGCGTTCCGAGCAGCGATCCGAAACGCAACGGCTGCCCGGCCGCCGATCGCGACGGCGACGGCATCCCCGACGACCTCGACAAGTGCCCTGACCAGCCCGAGGACAAGGACGGCTTCCAGGACGACGACGGCTGCCCCGATCCCGACAACGACGGCGACGGCGTGACCGACGCGCAGGACGTCTGCCGCGACATCCCCGGCGAGCCGTCGACCGACCCGCGCTGGAACGGCTGCCCCAACCCGGACCGCGACGGCGACACGTTCCTCAACGAAAAGGACGAGTGCCCCGACGCGGCCGAGGTGTTCAACGGCATCAAGGACGACGACGGCTGCCCCGACGAGGGTGGCAAGCCTCTGGTCACGGTCGACGCGAAGCTGGTCGTGCGCCTCGTGAGCCCGATCAAGGTCGCGGGCACGGCGGACGCGCCCGCGATCGACCCGGCCAGCATCCCCACGCTGCGGGCGCTCGCATTCGAGCTGAACAAGCACCGCGACTGGACGCTGGCAGTGGCGGCGAAGCCGACCGCGAACACGGCGGCAGCGCAGGGTGAGTCGCTGGCGCAGTCGCTGACCGTGGTCAACGCGCTCACGCAGCTCACGCGCCGCGACGGCGCCGCGGAGACGGTGGGCTGGGACGCGGTGAAGAGCCAACCGACGGCCCCCGGCGGGCTCGGGCTCCTGCTGTTCGCGGCACCGCCCGCGCCCACGACGCCTCCGCCCGCCACGACGAAGCCCGCCGCTCCGACGACGACCAAGCCCGCGACGCCTCCCGCCGAGAAGAAGTGATGCGGCCAGCAGTGCTCGGCGTCGCGGCGGTGCTGGTGATGTTCGCGAACGACGCGCGTGCGCAGTGGGCCGCGCCGCCGCCGCGGCAGGTCCGCCCTCCGCCGGCCGCGCCGAGCGACGACGAAGAGGAGGAGCAGCCGGCGGGCGTGGCGCTCCGCAGCCGCTTCGGCGAGGGCCGCGCCGAGGTGATGCTCCACTCGAGCGACCCGGAGACGGTCCGGCGCGGGCTCGCGCGCGCCGCCGCCATCGGCACGCCCGAAGCGATCGCGCTCATCGCGCAGCGGGCCGAGGAGCTCGCCTCCGCCGACGACCGGACGATGATCGACCTCGCTCGGGCGCTGGCAGCGTTCGCCGATCAGGACGCGCCGCGCCAGCGGCTCGTGGCGCTGCTCAACGTCTCGACGCGCGTGACGAGCCGCTCGAGCGCCGCGGCGCGTGCAGCCGCCGCGGAAGGTACCCCCGATTCGCTCGCGCTCGTGGCCGCGCGCGTGGGCTTCGCGCGCGACATCGCAGCGCGCGCTCTCGTCGCCTCGCGCGACGCGAAGGCGCTCGAGGCCGTGTTCACGTCCGCGCGAGAGCCGGGTCTTGGCCAGACCGCGGCGCTGCGCGCCCTCGCTTCGGACCCGAGCCAGATCCTGGACGCGCAGTCCGCCGCGCACATGCCGGCGCCGACGAGCGCTGCGGCGGCGCACGCGCTGGCGCAGACGGGAGACCTCCGGGTGCTCGGTGCGCTGCGAGCGCGCGTGGCGTCGGGCGAGCCGGGCGCGCGAGCCGCGGCGATCGTCGCCCTGGGCCAGCTCGGCGACGGCGCGGCGCTGAGCTCCATCGTTTCCGCGTTCGGCGACGGCGACGCGCGCGTGCGCGCCGCGTCGGGCGAGGCGCTCGTGCTGCTCGACGCCCCTCAACGCTGGCGCGCCGTCGAGGCCCTCGTCACGGACGACAACACCGCCGACGCGGGCATCCGCCTCGCGGAGCGCGCGCAAGACGCCGGCGTCGTGAAGGCCCTCGCCGCGCGGTTCCGCGCCAAGGGCGACGCCGACGTGCGCAGCGCGATCCTCGCCGCCCTCGGCCGCGGTCTCACCGACGACGCGGTCAAGGTCCTCGTCAGCGTCGCGGCCGATCCGCGCTGGGGCGGCGAAGCCGTGGCCGCCCTCGGCCGGTCTCCGAACGCGGGCGCGATGGCCGCGCTCGAAGCGCTGGCGCGCGAGCCGTCGCTGCGCCGGCTCGTCGCGCGCGCCTACGTGCTGCGCGCTCTGTTGCGCCACGAGCGCAGCGGCGCGCTTGGAGGTCTCGTCGCCGGGCTCGCGCGCTCGCGCGACCCCGCGGACCGCTCCGTCGGCGTCTTCGCCCGCGTCGCGCTCGGGGAGGCCTCCGCGGACGCGTCCCTGTCCGACGCGGATCCGGGCGTCCGCCGCGCCGCGGCCATGGGCACGCTCGCGGGCTGGGACGGCATTCGCCTGCCCGCCGCCGAGTCGCTGCTGGCGCGCATGCCCCACGAGACGGACGAGGCCACGCGCACCGTGCTCGGCATCGGCCTGCTCGACGGCGATCCGAACGCGCGCCTCCCCACGGTGGGCCTCGCTCGGCGCGTCGAGGCCGGCGGCCCGGACGGCGCGCTCTCTGCAAGCGCCTTCGCCGCGCGCGCCGGCGACGCCGACAAGGACAAGGTCGACGACCTGCTCTCCTCGACGGATCCGGTCCTGCGCGCGCACACGGCCCACGGCCTCGCGCGGAGCGAGGCGCCCAGCGCGACCGGCAAGCTCGCCGAGGCTGCACGCTACGAGGCCGAGCCGCTCGTGCGCTTCTCCGAGATCGCGGCGCTCGCCGCGCGCCCCGCCGCGCCCGCCCGCGACGACGCGCTTCGCTTCACCGCCCGATTCGACCCCGAGGCGCGCATCCGCGAGGTGGCGCGCCGAGGCCTCGCCGGCACTCCGCTCTCCGGCCCGAGCCCGGTGCGCGAGATCGCATGGCTCCGGGCCGCCTCCAGCGAGGGCCAGCCGCCCGGCAGCACGATGCTCGCGGCGTACGTGACGTCCGAAGGCGTCGCCATCCCCATCGCCTTCGACGCCGACGGCTACGCGCTCGTCGCGGGCGTCCCTTCGGGCGACGGCCGCGTCATCTTCGCGCCCAGCTTCCCCCAGGTCACCGCCAAACCCGGCGCAAAACGGTAAAGGCACGCATGCCGTCGGAAAAAACCCCGAGCCCCAGCGTCTCCTCCTTCGAGCAGTCCATGGAGCGCCTCACGAACATCGTCCACCAGCTCGAGAAGGGCGAGCTGCCCCTCGAGGAGTCGCTCCAGCTCTTCGAGGAGGGCGTGAAGCTGTCCCGGCTGGCCCAGGAGCGGCTCGACTCGGCCCAGCAGCGCATCGAGCGTCTGCTCTCGGTCGACGCCCAGGGCAGACCGAAGACCGCGCCCTTCGAATCGACCGACGACGGCGAGCCCTCGCTCTGAACGGGAGCTTTTTCGCCTCCTTGCGGGCGTCGTGCTAACGATCGCCCCATGAGCGTGCGCTCCGGGGCGGCGCCCCGACGGGGCGTCTCCGTCCAGATCCCTTCGCCCGAGGCCGACCGGCCCTCGTGGCTTCGCGTCGGTGTGGTCGCCCTCATCGGCTTCGCCCTCGGCGTGGCCTGGCCTCGCCTGACGGGCGTGCGGTTCGGTCCGAGCGCTCCGGCGGAGGCCCTCTCCGCCGTGGCCGCCCGCGCCGCCGAAGCTCCCTCCGCGTCGGCCGTCCCCGCGCCGGCTGCGGTCGCACCGGCGCCCGTCGCCAGCGCGAGCGCGGCCGCCGCCGTCCCGACCATCACCGTCGGCCACAGCGCCATCCTGAACTGCAAGACGGACGACGGCGACTCGCTCAAGGGCAAGGACTGCGGCGGCCTCGCCGGGCTCGACCCCATCGTGCAGGCACGCCTCAAGCGCCTCGCGCAGGCGCCCTCCGCCGCGCAGAACCCCGGCAAGCTCAACGTCATCCTGGGCCTGGACTTCAAGAACAACCGCGTCAGCGTCGAGAGCGGCAAGTCCTCCACGGTCAAGGACGCCGACTCGCTCAAGGCGTTCATCGCCGGCGAGATGAAGGGGATGAGCCTCAAGTCGGTCGACCATGACAACCCGCGGTACTCCGTCCTCTACATCGTGACGATCGCACCGGGCGGCGAGACCGCCGCGCCGGCGGGCACCGCCGCGAGCCCGAGCGCGAGCCCCGCCCCGACTCCGAGCGGGGCCGCCGCTTCGGCCCCTTCGGACTTGCCGGAAGGAACGGCGGCGGTGGCCTGGGAAGTCGCCATCGTTCGCGATTCGCCGCACACCGGCGCGGTCGTCGCGCGGCTGCCGCGTAACGCGAAGGTCCAACTCGGGACGCTGGAGGCCGGCTGGTACAAGATCAAGTACGGGCCCAACTTCGCGAGCGAGGGATGGGTCTACCGGGGCGCCGTCGGCAAGTGAGGTGCTCTTCGGACTCTGGGATCTGGGGGGGGCGTTGATACGCGGTCTGGCTCGGGCGGGATTGCTCGAATGCTCGGACAGAGAATCTGATTGGGAGTGGTCTCTGCGGCGCTGGGGGCTGAGGGGCAGCGGGGGGCGCTCCACCCGGGGTGGCCCATATAATTTGGTTGGTTGACCAACCCAAAATAGCATAAGTGTGCGAATTCAATAGAACGGTGGCCACATATATTGGTCGTGAGACCAATATATACACGCGCCCCGCCACAACGGCCGGCCCCGAACGACGAGGCGGAGGCGGAGGCGGAGACGGAGGCGGCGAGCGCCGTCCCGGTGAGCCCCTTGTCGCGGCGCGCGCGATACCATCGCTCCGCCCACGCGCCGACGTCGTCGGCCGTCGCAGCGCCGGCCGAGTACTGCTGCAGCAGCATCGTGAGCGTCTCGTACGCGGCGTCGATCCGCTGCTGCGCGAGCGAGCCGCTCATCGCCTGAGCGCGAGCCTGCGGAACGTGGGCGAACGAGACGAGCGCGGCGGTCGCGAGCGATCAGTGCAGCGTGAAGCCGATGATGAGCACGCCGCCCTGATACTGCTGGCCGGCGACGAAGAACGTCTCGTTCGGCGCGGCGGTCACCTCGAGCAGCTTCAGGTACGCGCTTCCGCCGGGCTGGTTGATCGCGGCCGCGACCTTGTAGCGGTGGTCGGCCGTGACGTCCTGGAGCGTCACCTGGAGCACGCGCCCGTTGGCGAGCGTGTAGGTGACCGGCGTGCCCTTCGTCAGAGCGAGCGATTGCTTCGCGAGGAGCTTGTACGTGTTGTACGCGGAGAAAGGCGGCCGCTTCAGCTGCGGCATGTTGCCGATGCTCGGGTCGATCGATCCCGCGCCGGGCTGCTGCGTCGCGTGCAGCACCATCACCTCCGCGGTCACGGTCTGCGCGGGGCCCGCGTGTGCGACCCCCAGCATCACGAACGCCACGAGCGCGGCGAGCAGAGCGGCGAATCGGCGGCGCGAGCTCACGGCGTGCTCCCCGCTTTGTCGTCCACCCAGACGACCAGCGTGCTTTGGCCGCTCTTGGCGGCAGGATCGGGGTCGTCGGCCGGAACGTAGAAGACCGACACCGATTCGGGCGTATCCACCGAATCGACCTCTACGCCGGTTGTGTGGAGCGAGGCAAGAGCATTGGTGTCCGACCCGGCGGTGGGCAGGATGGAGCTCGGGGTGGGATAATTCGTCGCCTGCGGCCCCGCTCCGTTCTGCCGGACGTAAAACGCCACGCCCGCCGCGATCGCGACGAGCGAGGCGGCCACGACGCCCATCCGCACACGGTTGGTGCGACGGATGCGGGCCTTGTCGAGGTCGTTGGGCTGGATGCGCCGCATGACCGCGTCCGCGACGTCGACGTCGGCGTCGATCGACTCCATCGCCGTGCGCACGCCGTCGCCGATCGCATGCAGCGAGGCGTAGAGCTCCTTCGCGTCGGCGCTCTCGTCGAGGAGCGCGCGCACGCGAGCCTCGTCGTCGCCGCCGAGCTCGCCGTCGGCGTAGGCCATCACGTCGAGCATCTGCTGTTGGGAGAGACTCATGACGAGCGCGGCGCCTCCTCTTTCCCGGATGCGGGCGGACGTTCGCCGACCTGCTCCTCGTAGCAATCTACGAGGGCCCTCTGCAGCTTCTGCCTCGCGTGGAACAAGCGGCTCATGATCGTGCCCTTGGAGACTCCCATGGCCTGCGCCATCTCTTCGTAGCTGAGGCCTTCGACTTCTCTCATCAGGATGACGCCGCGGTGGTAGTCCGGCAGCGCTTCGAGCGCCGTCTTGAGGCGCGCCGCGATCTCCTGGCGCCGCACGACGTCGGACGGATCGGCCCCGTCGATGCGCGAGAGGAACGGGAACTCCTCGTTCACCTCCTCGGCGTCGTGGCGGCCGTCGTTCAGCTCCGCGAGCTGCCGGCCGGGTTTGCGAATGAGATCGATGCTCAAGTTGGTGATGATCCGATAGAGCCAGGTAAAGAAGCTCGACTGGCCCTGAAAGCTGCCGAGGTTCTTGTAGACGCGCAGAAACGCGTCCTGCACCAGCTCGTGCGCGTCGTTCTCGTCGCGGACGAGCGCCATGGCGATGGCGAACGCCCTCCGCTGGTGACGCTGGACCAGCGATCGAAATGCTTCTCTGTCTCCAGCCTGGACCCTCTGGACGAGGACCCTATCCTCCTGTGCCTCTTTCGCACGCGCTTCCTTGGTGTTGGACGCCGAGCGCGCAGGGCTATTCAGGGAAGTTTTCGGCTGAGGCGCGGGCTTGGGCGGGCCCGCCTCGGAACGTGTCGGCTTCCTTTCGGGCCGCGGTGGCATTGCAGTCCTACGGTAGTGGGGGAAGCCTCGATCTCCAAGTAGAGGCTTTCCACCCCATCAGTGCAAGATCACTACCGTGGCCGGCCCATGTCCAGCACGCCGAGCGTCACCTTCACGTCCGAGGGTTTGCCGCCGCGCACCAGGTGGAGCGTGACCGATTTTCCCACCCCGGTGGTGCTCGCCATCCACTGAAGCTGCTTGCCCTGATCGACCGATTTCCCGTCGAAGGCCGTGATCACGTCGCCGATCTTGATGCCGGCCTGGTCCGCCGGGCCGCCGCCGACCACGTACTCGACGACGGCGCCCTTGTCCCCGTCGATCTTCAGCTCTTTCCTGTCGTCGCCCGAGAGCTCCTTCAGGTCCGCGATGCGGACGCCGATGGCGCTGCGGACGATCTTCCCGTCGCGCAGCAGCATGGGGAGAAGCTGCTTGACCATGTTGATCGGGATGGCGAAGCCGATGCCCTGCGCGCCGCCGCCGCGGATGGCCGAGTTGATGCCCACGACCTCGCCGTGCAGGTCGAGCAGCGGCCCGCCGGAGTTGCCGGGGTTGATGGAGGCGTCGGTCTGGATGAAGTCGTAGAAGCCGGACGGGTCGAGCGGGACGTCTTCCTTGGTGCGGCCCTTGGCGCTGACGATGCCGGCGCTGACCGTGTGCTCGAGGCCGAACGGGTTACC
The DNA here is from genome assembly GCA_035470765.1 of Polyangiaceae bacterium. Lineage (GTDB taxonomy): Bacteria > Myxococcota_A > Polyangia > Polyangiales > Polyangiaceae > DASXHD01. The sequence goes on from DATIQP010000135.1 coordinate 12,763, forward strand.
GATGGCGACGACCCAGTCGCCTACGTCGATCGCGTCCGAGTCGCCCAGCGAGAGCGGCTTGAGATCGAGGCCCTTGGGGTCGATGTGGATGACGGCGATGTCGGTCGGCGAGTCGCGACCGACCACGCGCGCCGGCAGCTCCTTGCCGTCGGCGAGCTTGACGCTGATGGCCTCCGCCTCGGCCCCGCCCTCGCTCACCACGTGGTTGTTCGTGATGATGGTGCCGTCCTTGTCGATGATGAAGCCCGTGCCGAGGCCCTTGCCCTCGCGCTTGGCGCGGCGCCCGCCCCAGCCTTCGACCACCTGCTCGAC
>DATIQP010000136.1:0-5705 GCA_035470765.1 Polyangiaceae bacterium
GGCCAGTCGGTGCCCCCGCGCACCTGCGTCCAGTCCCAGTCCGACAGCGTCTGGTACCAGTGCACCGCCGACGGCTGGTCCACCCCCGTCAACAACGGCGCCGGCCCCCTGGGCACGTGCTCCTCCAGCTACCCCCTCTGATCTCATTCCCCTTCCCGTTCCCCTTCGTCCTTCCCGTCTCCCGCCTCCGTCTCCGTCTCCGTCTCCGTGCTATAGCGTGGCGCCATGCGGAGTCTGCGACCATGCTGACATGGCTCATCCGTGAAGCCATCGTCCGCCTCTACCCGCGCGACGGCGACCTCCCAGGCGCCGAGGACTGCGATCTCGACGCCTTCCTCGCGCGGTTTCGTCGCGAGACCTCCCCGCTCATGTGGCTCGGCGTCGTGCTCGGCGCGATCGTCTTTCACCTGACGCCGCTCTTCACAGTCTCGGTCCCGTTGCCCGCGTTCGCGCTCTCGCGCGAGCTGGCCGACCGCCACGCGCAGCGTATCAGCACCACCCACGTGTACCTCGTGCGCCAGGCGCTCTTCCTCGTGAAGCTCGTGGCCGGGCTCGCGTGGGGCGGCCACCCCAGCGTGCGTGCGCGCTTCGCCCTTTCGCCGTACCCGCCCGATCCGGGGACGTGGAGAACCTCGTGAGCCCCACGGCCGGGGGAGCGCACGTCTCTTTTCGCGGCAAGGACGACGCGAGCTTCGACGCGGAGCTCGACTACGTCGTCGTCGGCTCGGGCGCGGGAGGCTCGGCCGCGGCGGTGACGCTCGCCCGCGGCGGCGCGCGCGTCGCCATCGTCGAGGCCGGCGCGTGGCGCGATCCGGACGACTATCCGTCGAGCGCGTACGGGTCCATGCGCGATCTGATGGACGACTGGGGGTCGCAGGTCACGATGGGCCGTGCGCTCTGGCCCGTCGTGCAGGCGCGCACGGTCGGCGGCACGACCGTCATCAACAGTGCCATCTGCGTGCGCACGCCCGAGGACATCTTCGATCAGTGGGAGCGCGAGCACGGCGTCTCGGGGCTGCGCGAGCGCGTCGGCGCCGCGCAGGACCGCATCGAGCGCGAGCTGTTCGTCGAGGAGGTGCCCGAGAGAGCGCGCGGCCTGTCGAACCTGCACGCCAAGCGAGGGGCCGACGTGCTCGGCTGGCCTCACTCGCACTACATGCAGCGCTACGTGAAGGGCTGCCTCGGCGCGGGTCAGTGCTTCCAGGGTTGCCGCGACCGGCGCAAGCAGAGCACCAACCTCAACTACATTCCCGAGACGATGGCGCGCGGCGGCCTCGTGGTCTCCTCGGCGCCCGTCGATCGCATCCTGTTCGAGCGCGATCGCGCGGTCGCGGTGACCGGGCGCTTCGTTCACCCCGCCACGCGCGCGACCGGGACGAAGTTCACCGTGCGCGCGAAGAAGGCCGTCGTCGTCGCCGCTTCGGTGACGCACTCGCCGGTGCTGCTGATGCGATCGGGCCTCCGCCTCCCCGCGCTCGGGAAGTTCTTCCGCGCTCACCCGGGCACGGGCGTCTTCGGCTGCTACCCCGATCCGGTCGACATGAACGTCGGCGCGACGCAGGGCTGGGCGAGCACGGGCTTCCGCGAGTCGCCTGGGCTCAAGCTCGAGACGCTCGCCATCCCTCCGGAGCTCGTCGCGAGCCGCCTCTCCGGCGCCGGCACCGTGCTGATGCAGCGACTCGGCGAGTACCGTCACCTCGCGATGTGGTGCCACGCGGTGCGCGCCGAGTCGACGGGCTCGATCGGTCGCAGCGTCCTCGGTGGCAAGCCCGTCGTCCGCTACACGCTCGACCGCGCCGACATGGAGCGCTTCCGTCAGGGCATGGTCCTGCTCGCCAAGCAACACTTCGCGGCGGGCGCCCGGGAGATCATCCCCGGCATCGCCGGCATGCCGTTCAAGCTCGGCCCCGACGACGTCGACAAGCTGGAGGAGGCGCCGCTCGATCCGCGCCGCTACGTCGCGATCCTCAGCCACCTGTTCGGCGGGTGCGTCATGGGCCGCGACGAAGCCACCAGCGTCACCGACGCGCGCGGTCGGGTCCACGGCGTCGAGGGTCTCGTCGTCGCGGACGCGTCGGTCATCCCGACCAACCTCGGCGTCAACCCGCAGCACACGATCATGGGCCTCGCCATGACGTTCGCGGAAGAGCTGCTCGCGAGCTGAGAACGCGCACCATCTGCCGGGCTCGCGCACGACGTGCACATTTGGGCTCCGGCTGAGCCGCAACGGGCGCGGATAGCGCATGGCACGCGCGGTGCTGGGGTCACCGCGTGCCATTCATCACAGTAGACGGGAACGAAGCCGCAGCGTCCGTCGCGCACCGCGTCAGCGAGGTCATCGCGATCTACCCCATCACGCCCTCCTCCACGATGGGGGAGCTCGCCGACGAATGGTCGGCCGCCGGCAAGACGAACATCTGGGGTCAGGTCCCGCGGGTCATGGAGATGCAGTCCGAGGCAGGCGCGGCCGGCGCGGTGCACGGCGCGGTGCAGTCGGGGTCGCTCGCGACGACGTTCACCGCGTCGCAGGGCCTGCTGCTGATGATCCCCAACCTGTACAAGATCGCCGGCGAGCTCACGCCGTTCTGCATGCACGTCGCCGCGCGCACCCTCGCGGCGCACGCGCTCTCGATCTTCGGCGACCACTCCGACGTGATGGCGTGCCGGCAGACGGGCTTCGCGATGCTCGCTTCGGGCTCGGTGCAGGAGGCGCACGACCTGGCGGCGATCGCTCACGCGGCCACGCTGCGCTCGCGCGTCCCGATGCTCCACTTCTTCGACGGCTTCCGCACCTCGCACGAGGTCGGCAAGATCTCCCTGCTCTCCGACGACGATCTGCGCGCGCTGATCGACGAGGGCGCCATCGCCGCGCACCGCAAGCGCGCGCTCTCGCCCGATCACCCCGTCGTCCGCGGCACCGCGCAGAACCCGGACTCGTTCTTCCAGGCCCGTGAGGCGTGCAACCCGTTCTACGACGCGTGCCCGGGCATCGTGCAGGCCGCGATGGACGCCTTCGCGGCGCGCACCAAGCGCAGCTACCACCTGTTCGACTACGTCGGCGACCCCCAGGCCGAACGCGTCATCGTGATGATGGGCTCGGGCGCCGAAACCGCCCAGGAGGCCGCCCTGTGGTTGAGCGCCCGAGGCGAGCGCGTCGGCCTGCTCAAGGTGCGCCTCTATCGCCCCTTCGACGTGGGCGCGTTCGCCAAGGCGCTGCCGGCCAGCGCGCGCGCCGTCGCCGTGCTCGACCGCACCAAGGAGCCGGGCGCCGTCGGCGATCCGCTCTACCTCGACGTGATCACCGCGCTGCGCGAGGCCGAGCGCGACGTGCCGGTCGTCGTGGGCGGCCGCTACGGCCTCTCGAGCAAGGAGTTCACGCCGGCCATGGTGCAGGCGGTCTTCGATGGGCTGCGCGAGGCCAAGCCGCGCAACCACTACACCGTCGGCATCGTCGACGACGTGACCCACCGCTCGCTCCCGTGGGACGAGTCGCTGGACATCGAGCCCGACGACGTCGCGCGCGCCGTGCTCTTCGGCCTCGGCTCGGACGGGACCGTCGGTCAAAGCAAGCAGTCGATCAAGATCGTGGGCGAGCACACCGAGCGCCACGTCCAGGGCTACTTCGTCTACGACTCGAAGAAGTCGGGCTCGATGACGATCTCGCACCTGCGCGTCTCGCCGCGGCCCATCCGCTCGACGTACCCACCGCGCGGCGCGCGGCCGAGCGCGACGTGCCGGTCGTCGTGGGCGGCCGCTACGGCCTGTCGAGCAAGGAGTTCACGCCGGCCATGGTGCAGGCGGTCTTCGAAGGTTTGCGCGAGGCCAAGCCGCGCAACCACTACACCGTTGGCATCGTCGACGACGTGACGCACCGCTCGCTCCCGTGGGACGAGTCGCTGGACATCGAGCCCGACGACGTCGCGCGCGCCGTGCTCTTCGGCCTCGGCTCGGACGGGACGGTCGGTCAGAGCAAGCAGTCGATCAAGATCGTGGGCGAGCACACCGAGCGGCACGTCCAGGGCTATTTCGTCTACGACTCGAAGAAGTCGGGCTCGATGACGATCTCGCACCTGCGCGTCTCGCCGCGGCCCATCCGCTCGACGTACCTCGTGCAGAGCGCGCGCTTCGTCTCCTGCTCGGAGCCACAGCTCCTCGAGCGCGTCGACGTCCTCGGCTGCGCGGCGCCCGGCGCGACGTTCCTCCTCAACACGCAGCACCCCGCGGACGCGGCCTTCGGCGAGCTCCCGCAGGACGTGCAGCAGCAGATCATCGACAAGAAGCTGCGCTTTTACGTCGTCGACGCGTTCCGTGTCGCGCGCGACGTCGGCCTCGACCGGCGCATCAGCGCGATCATGCAGACCTGTTTCTTCGCCCTCTCGGGCGTGATGCCGCAGGGCGGCGCGATCCCGCTCGTTCGCGAGTCCGTGAGCAAGGCCTACAAGAAGCGCGGGCCGGAGGTCGTGCGCAAGAACCTCGAGGCGATCGACGCCGCGCTCGATCACATGCACGAGGTGCGGGTCCCCGAGAAGGCGACGAGCGCGCGCAAGCGACCGCCGCCCGTCCCGCGCGAGGCGCCCGATTTCGTCCAGCGCGTCACGGGCGTGATGCTGGCGGGCAACGGCGACAAGCTCCCGGTGAGCGCCTTCCCGGTCGACGGCACCTGGCCCGTCGGCACCTCGCAGTGGGAGAAGCGCGGCATCGCGCTCGAGATCCCGGTCTGGGATCCCGCCCTCTGCATCCAGTGCAACAAGTGCGCGTTCGTATGCCCGCACGCCGCCATCCGCGTGAAGGCGTTCGAGCCCGGCGAGCTCGACGGCGCGCCCGAGGGCTTCCGCTCGCTCGACTACAAGGGCCGCGACATGGGCACGGCGCCGAGCGGCGCGACGTGGAAGTACGCGGTGCAGGTCGCCCCCGACGACTGCACCGGCTGCGGCCTCTGCGTCGCGGTCTGCCCGGCGAAGGATAAGTCCAACCCGCGACACAAGTCGATCGACATGCAGCCCGTCGCCCCGCACCGCGAGCGCGAGCGGGCCGGCTTCGCGTTCTTCTCCAGCCTGCGCGATCCGGAGCGCGCGCGCGTGCACCTCGACGTGAAGGGCTCGCAGTTCTTGCCCCCGCTGTTCGAGTTCTCGGGCGCGTGCGCGGGCTGCGGCGAGACGCCCTACGTGAAGCTCCTCACCCAGCTCTTCGGCGATCGGCTGCTCATCGCCAACGCCACCGGCTGCTCGTCCATCTACGGCGGCAACCTCCCGACGACACCTTACCGCGCGGGCCCCGACGGGCGCGGCCCGGCGTGGGCGAACTCGCTCTTCGAGGACAACGCCGAGTTCGGCATGGGCATCCGCCTCGGCGCCGGCGCGCGCGAGGCCTTCGCGCGGTCGCTGCTCGGGCGCCTCGCCCCGCGGCTCGACGGCCAGCTGGTCGAGGGCCTGCTCGAGGGCACGCAGAAGGACGAGGTCACCATCGCCGCGCAGCGGGCGCGCGTGCTCGCGCTCCGCAAGGTCCTCGAGACGCTCCCCGATCGCGAGGCGCGCCAGCTCGAGCTCGTCGCCGACGACCTGGTCCACAAGAGCGTCTGGATCGTCGGGGGCGACGGCTGGGCATACGACATCGGCTTCGGAGGCCTCGACCACGTCCTCGGCTCCAACATCGACGTGAACATCCTCGTGCTCGACACCGAGGTCTACTCCAACACCGGCGGCCAG
>DATIQP010000137.1:0-3085 GCA_035470765.1 Polyangiaceae bacterium
ATCCCACGCGCCCATCTCGGCGACGAGCTGCTGCGACGCGTCCCGGAAGACGACGTCGACCCAGACCCGCCGGCCCTCGATGTGCCCGGTCGGGAGCTTGTGGCCGGACTGGTTCGTCACGCGGACGTGGAGGTTCGAGCCCTGCTTCGACGCCGCGAGATCGGCCGCGCGCTGCAACATCGAGACCGCGTTCGCCTCGCCGCGCGCCATCGCGGCCGGGTCGAGCCCGGTGGGGTCGGCCTGCGACGCGATCTCGAGGACCCACGCGGACGCGCCCGCGAACTCGTGGCGCGCGAGATCCGTACGCACGTCTGCGAAGGCGCAGCCCTTCCCGGTGTCACGCGGCATGTGGCAGTCCTGGCACGTGGACACGACCGTCGCGCCAGCGCCGCCGAAGCGCCCTCCTAGGTCGACTCCCCCGCTCGCGAACGCGCTGAGCTTCCACTCCGTGTAGGTGCGCTCCAGGGGGAACTGCGCGTGCGGATCGGCGTTCGGCGCGGGCGTGTACGGAGCGTCGTAGCGGTAGGTCCCGTCGGGCAGGCGCGAGACCTCCGGATTGCCCACGTCGTGGCAGGTGCCGCAGAGGTTCGCGCTCCTCAGGAACGGCGAGTAGATCGCGGCGTGCAGCGGCTTGGCGTCCGTGTACGGGCCTCGCCGCAGCCCGTTGGGGTCGAGGACGAACTGCGCGTTGCCGTACGTCGTCGGTACGTCCTTCAAGCCCAGGAGGATGGGCGCGTCCTCGGCGGGGCTCGACCCCGGGACGTAGACCGGATCGACCATGGTGTGACAGAGGTGGCACGTGACCCCGTCGAGGTCCTGGTTCGCCAGGGAGGCGCCGGTGGGGTCCGTCACGTGACCCGAGGGGACCGAGGCCGGCGCGTGGCACCGCAGGCAGTAGGTGCCCACGCCGGGAGCGTCCTGGTTCGCCGTCGTCAGCTGCGCGAAGAAGAGCGGGTCGCGCGCCGCGATCGACATGAGGCTCTCCGACCACGTGTTGTACGGCGACGAGGGGGCGACGTTCGGCACGTCGACCATGTGGCAGCCCTGGCAGACGTTCGAGCCGAGGAGGGCAGGGACCCCGCCAGCCTGGGTTCCCGGGACGTAGAAGTCCTCCGCCGAAGTGAGCCCGGGCGGCCCGGCTTCTCCGGCCTCCGGGGCCACCACACCGAGCCGCGGTCGCGCCGTCGCGCCGGGGAGCCGTGAGGCGGGGCTCGCACGGGGGCTCTCGATGGCGTCGTCCTCGCACGCCGTCGGCGCGGCAAGGACCACCGACGCTGCGAGCAGAACGAGGGCGCCCGACCGCGATCTCACCACGGCAGCATGGCGTCGCCGGATCCGGCGCCCTATGACATCGGTCACCGCCGGCCGCACCGAAGCGGGCATCCTGGCGCCGATCCCGTGGAGCTATGGATCGCAACCCCTCCGCCAGGCCGCGCGCGCGACGTCGCTTGGTCGCTGTGCCGGAGCATCCTCTCGGAGCGGCTCGGTCGAGCCGATTTCGCCCTCGCGCGCAGCCCCAACGGGAAGCCCTACCTCGTCGGCGAGCGGCTCTGGTTCAGCCTCGCGCACGCGGATGGGCTGGTCGCCTGCTGCGTCTCTCGTAGCCGTCAGGTGGGGGTGGACGTCGAGCCGCTGGCCCACGGCGCGCGCGTGCTGCGCATGGGCCGAGACGTCCTCACGGCGCGAGAGACGGCGCGGCTCGGGCCTGCCGACGACGAGCGCGCGGCCATGCTCTGGACGTTGAAGGAGGCGTACGTCAAGGCGTACGGCACGACCCTCGGCGACGTCGATCCCGGCGTGCTCGGCTTCGAGCTCGTCCGCGGTCGCGCGCGCCTCGAGGCCGGCGGCGTCGGCCCGGCCGCGGCTCGCGTCATGGTCCACGAACGGCACGCCGTCTCGGTTGTGGCGCGAGGCCGGACCCCGTTCGTGCTTCGTGTGCATCAGGCGGACGTAGATGACGTCGGTCACTCGAACGCGTCGCCGATCGATCGTAGGGTGTGCCCATGATTCGAGCCTCCCACCTCACCCTGTTCCTCGTGCTCGCCGCGTGCGGCGGGGCCGCCAGCAAGCCCGCCGAGCCGGCGGCCGCCGCGGCGGCTGCTCCGCTCAAAGCTCCCGGCGAAGCCCGTGTCGGGGACCGGACGCGCTGCCCGGTATCGGGCGAAGAGTTCGTGGTCACCGCGTCGTCGCCCAGCGCCGAGTACGGTGGCAAGACTTACTACTTCTGCTGCCCCGGCTGCGACGGCAAGTTCAAGGCCGATCCGAAGAAATTCGTGAACGCGCCCGGTTCCTGACACCGCGAGGTTTGGTAGTGTGAGCGCTCGATGTCGGACCTCGTCGACGCGCGCCTCTCGGTACAACGCGATCTGAGCCGTGCGCTCGCGTCCGCGCGACAGGTGCGCGAAGCGGCTCCTTCCATCCTCGACGCGATCAGCGGGCGGCTCGGCTGCGCCGCGAGCGAGATGTGGCTCGTCGACGACGCCCGCTCGGCGCTCGTGTGCGTCGGCACGTGGGCCGGAGAGGAGCGCGCCCGCTCCTTCGTCGCCTCGTCCACGTCCTTCGAGTTCTCCCGCGGGCAGGGTTTGCCCGGCGGCGCGTGGGAGCGAGCGACCCCGCAGTGGATGACCGACGTCTCGGCCGATGCCGCGTTCGAGCGGAACGTCACCGCGCTCGCGTCCGGGCTGCACGCCGCCGTCGCCTTCCCCATCCTGTTCGGGGGAGACGTCACCGGGGTCGTGCAGTTCTTCTACCCCGAGGAGCGGCAGGCGGACACGTTGATGATGGAGACGTTCGCCGACATCGGCGAGCAGCTCGGGTTGTTCCTGGAGCGCGCGCGCATCGACGCGATCACCCAGCGCCAGGCCGCGGAGATCCTGGAGCTGTCCGCGCCGATCCTGCGGGTGGCGCCGGACGCCGTCCTCTTGCCCATCATCGGTTCTTTCGACGCGGGGCGCGCGGTCCACGTGACCGAGCGGCTGCTCACGCGGGTGTCCGAGCTGGGGGCGCGGTGCGTGGTGTTCGACCTGACCAACGCGGGCACGATGGACACGTTCATGGCGCGGCGGCTGCTGGACGCGGTCGCCGC
>DATIQP010000138.1:0-2850 GCA_035470765.1 Polyangiaceae bacterium
GCGCAGCTCGACCGCGTAGTGCGCGTCGAACGAGCCGTCCCAGGAGACGTCCAGCTTCGTCCAGAGGGCGAGCTCTTGCTTGGCCTCGAGCGAGACCGACGTCTCGGCTTCCCCCGGACCCGTCATCGGGATCCGCCCGACCTCTTTGCCGCAGCCCATCAAACCGAACAGCGCCACGCACGCCCATCCCCGACGGTTCATGGGTCGAGACTACGGGCTGCGGGACAATGCGTATACTGGCTCCGTAATGCGGCCGCGCGATGTGCTCTCGCACGTTCAGATGTTCCCGGCGCGTACGCCCACGCTGCCTCCGGCGACGCACACGAACAGCTACGCGCTCGGCTCGCGCGAGGTCGTCCTCGTGGAGCCCGCGACGCCCTACGAGGACGAGCGGCGCGCGTGGGCGGAGTGGGCCCGCGCGCTGCCTTCGGCCGGCCGCACGCCGGTGGCGATCGTGGTCACCCACCACCACGTGGACCACGTCGGCGGCGCGGAATTTCTCTCGCGCGAGCTCGGGCTCCCGCTCTGGGCGCACGCCGAGACGAGCTCGCGCCTCGACGCCCCGGTCGCGCGCGAGCTCGCCGACGGCGACGACATTTCGCTGCGGGGCCCCAAGACGGACGTGTGGCGAGTGCTGCACACGCCGGGGCACGCGCCGGGGCACATTTGCTTGCATCATGCAACGAGCGGCTCGGTCGTGGTCGGCGACATGGTCGCGAGTGTGGGGACGATCCTCATCGCGCCGGGCGACGGCGACATGGGGGCGTACCTCGAACAGCTCGAACGTCTGGCGGCGCTGGGGGCCTCCGTCGCGCTGCCCGCTCACGGCGATCCGATCGAGTCGCCGGCCGCGCTCTTCCGGCACTACATCCGCAACCGCACGATGCGCGAGGACAAGATCGTCGCCGCGCTCGAGGACGGCGCGCGGTCGGCCTCGGAGCTGCTCCCCGTCGTCTACGCCGACACGCCCGCTCACCTCTGGCCCATCGCCGCGCTGAGCTTGCAGGCCCACCTCGACAAGCTCTGTGGCGAGGGCCGCGCCGCCGCGCGCGAGAACGTGTATCGTCTCCTCTCGGGGTGATGATGACACGCGCGCTTGCGGTAGTCGTGGCCACGCTGCTCGGGGGCTGTGCGATGCGTCCGCCCGTGGTCGCGGACGTGCGCTGCCCGAAGGACGCCCACCCGGTGGAGTCTCCGTCGGGCGGGCAGTGTGTGCTGCGGGACGGCACGCGCCACGGTCCGTCGTGGACCGTCTCCCCGGCCGGCGTGGCGATCGACGGCTACGATCACGGCGCGCTCGCGGGACCCTACGAGCGCTACGACGCCGGCGGCGCGCGCACCGCGCAGGGCTACCGGCCCGGGGTGACGTCGTCCACGCAGCCTTCCACGGAGACTGGCGAGGCCAAGTACGACTCCCCGCACACGACAGGGCGCCTCGTCGTTCCGGAGCGCGTCAGGCTGTTTCCGGTCCAGGGTGACGTGGCGTTCGAGGCGGCCACGCTGCTCTCGTCGTCCGGTCAGCGCACCAGCTCGTTCTTGGGCGCGACGATCGACATCGCCTTGCCCGCCCCCGAGCGCATCCGCCATCGAGGCGACGCGTACCGCGCGTTCTACCTCGCGTACGGCGTGCAGGGCGCGGCGGGCGCCGTCGCCCGCGCGGAGTGCGACGACCCGACCATCGCCGGAAGCGGCGGCTTCTGCGGCTCGCGCGTGCTCGTCGGACCGTACATCCGCGTGGGCTATGCGCGGACGCCGTTCGGCGACGTTCGCGGCGCGCTGCCGACGCTCCTCGGCTACGCTCGGCTCGGCTTCTTGCTCGGGCAGGACGATTGGAGCTCGACGTACTCGAGCGGCTCGGCGCTCGTCTGGCGGCTCCGGGCCGGCGGGGGTTTCACCGCGCTCGGCGCGGTGCTCGAGCTCCTGGACCGGGCAAAGCACGCCTCGCCGGTCGAAGGCGTGTGGCGCGCGCTGCTGGTGCCGTTGGCCGTGATCGCGGAGCACGCCGAGGCGTGGGTAGAGCTCGGCGCGGACGGCGGCCAGACGACCGGCCTCGGCGTGGGCGGCGGCATCGACATCGGGTTTGGTCTGTGACGGCTCTCGCGTATCCTCGGGCCCGATGTGGCAGCTAGCCTTCGTCGCGACGAGCGCCGCGCTCGGTGAGCCGCTGGACGCGATCGAGGCGAGCCTCGGCCAAGAGGCCGCTCGCGCCGGAGCGTTGCTCGAGATCCTGCGGACCGAAGGCCGCCAGGTACGCGCGCGCGCCATGGCGCAACACCTCGCCACGGTCGCCGCCGATCTGGACGCGATGGAGCCGCGGTGGTGACACGCGCGCGGCTCATCCCCGGGGCGACTGGCCGCCCGCTGGTCGCCCCGCGGCCGAGCGAGTCGCTCGTCCGGCGGGTGGCCCGCGAGGAGCTCGAAGCGAAGGAGGCCGCGGCACGCATCCTTTCGGAGGCCCGCGCGCAGGGAGAGCGGATCGTCGCCGAGGCTCGCGCGCGCGCCGAGTCCGTCGCGGCTCAGGCCGCCCGCGAGGCCGCCGAGGCCGAGCAGGCCAAGCTCGCGGCCACGCTCCTCGTGCTCCGGGCCCGCGAAGAGCACGCGGCCGAGGCCGAGCTCGACCGCAGCGTGCAGCTCGCCGCGGTGCTCGCCGAGCGGCTCCTCGGCGAGTCGCTTCGAGTCGACCCCCAGACGGTGGCCAAGCTCGCCCGTCAGGCGCTGGCAGAGGCGCAAGGCGCGCGCACGGTGCGCATCGAAGCGCACCCGGACGACGTGCTTGGGCTACAGCAACATCTTGCGCTACTGCAGATCGCGCAGGTGGCATCCGTTGTGCCCGACGCTACCCTGCAGCGC
>DATIQP010000139.1:0-6722 GCA_035470765.1 Polyangiaceae bacterium
AGGGGTGCACGTAGACCTGCTCGCCATGCGCGTGGCGCTCCTTCAGATCGAGGCACAGCGGCACGATGATGGCGATCGCTTCGTCGAGCGAGAAGCGTTGGCCGTCGGCCTTCCGTTGATCGATGAGGGTGCGCAGGGTCACCACCGGGGCCCCACCGGCTGCGCGTTGGGGAACGCTCGCGGTCGTCACACGCTTCTCCTTCGTCCAGCAACGCTCACGGCGACGGGCCGGCGAACGCGCCGGGTCGTCTCGAGAGCATACATCCCGCCCAGCATACGGCAGGGTCGATGCCGCGCTCAAGCCACGGCACGCCCTTTTCGGGCCAGATTTTTACTTCGGGCCGAAAGTTACGGCGTCAAAGGTCTTTTGCTTCGCCCTCTGGCTTGGCCTTGGCCGGCTCGGCCACGATCGTGCGGCCGCCGAGCATCTTGCCGGCGAGCGCGGCGATGGCCCGGGCCATGTCCTCGGTGCGCACCGAGACGAAGCTCACGCGGTCGCGGATGCGGATGCGGCCGGTGTCGGTGCGAGTGATCCCCGCGGCCTCCGTGAGCATGCGCTGCAGGTCCTCGGCGCGCGCGCCGTCACGCCGTCCCACGTTCAAGAAGATTCGCGCGAAGCCCGGCGGCTCTTCCTCGCGCTCCTTGGGCGGCGAGCCCCTGTCGGCCCTCGGCAGCGTGGCGGGCTCGACGTCGGCCACCGCGCCGTGGGGCGACTCGGTGAAACCGGGCATGGGGAGGTCGTCGTGCCGCCCGGAGCGAGCGAGGATTGGGCGATCGTCGTCGGGCTCGGCCGGCGGCTCCCAATCCGTGTAGGTTGCATGCTTTCGCCCGCGCCGCGGCTCGGCGGGCTCCTTGTGCAGCGCGCGCAGCGGGGGGCGCTTGCCGCGGGGCTCCTTCGGGACCTCGCGCCGCGTGCTGGGCGTCAGCGACGGCGGCGGCTCCTGCGGCGGGGCCGCGACGGGCGGCGGGTTCTTGGCGCGACGCGCTTCGGCGGCGGCGGCGCGCGGGTCGTCGGTGCGCGCGCCGAGGTGGTCGCGCAGCAGGCCCGCCACGATGTTCTCCCCGCTGGTGTGCGTCAGGAGTCGCCGCGCGAGCGCGAGGTCGTCCGGGTGCACCGGCCGCTCCGCGTAGGCCTCCGCGAACAGGTTGACCAGATCCGCCTCCTCGCGCGTCCGCACCTCGGTCGCGCTCGGCAGTTGCTTCTCGATCGGGCGGATCTTGTAGGTCAGCCTGAGCAGGTACAGGTTGCCGACGTCCTTCGGCCCGATGATGGAGATCGCCGTGCCGGTGCGGCCCGCTCGGCCGGTACGGCCGGTGCGGTGGACGTACTGCTCCGCCGTCTCCGGGAAGTCCGCGTTGACGACGTGCGTAAGGTGCGAGATGTCGATCCCTCGGGCGGCCACGTCGGTCGCCACGAGGAAGCGGCACTTGCCCTCGCGCGTCGCCTGCATCACGCGCTCGCGCTCGGACTGCTCGAGATCGCCGTTGAGCCAGTCGGCGTCGTAGCCGCGCGACTTGAGCAGCTCCGCCAGCCGCTCCGTCTCGTCCTTCGTATTGCAGAAGACGATCGCGCTCTCCGGGTCCTCGACCTCGATCACCTTGAGCAGTGCGCGGCGCTTGTCGCCCGCGGGCACGACGTAGACGAAGTGGTTGACCTCGAGCGCACCGATGGCGTCGCCCGAGAGCGTGATGAACTCCGGCGCTCGGAGCTTGTTCTCCGCGAGGCGCTGGATGTCGGGCGGGAGCGTCGCGGAGAAGAACATCCCCTGGCGGTCCGCGGGCAGCGAGTCGGCGATCGCCGAGAGCTCCTTGGCGAAGCCCATCGAGAGCATCTCGTCGGCCTCGTCGAGGACGAGCACGCGCACGCGCGAGGTGTCGAACGTGCCGCGGCGGATGTGGTCGAGCACGCGGCCCGGCGTGCCGACGACGATCTGCGCACCGCCTTGCAGCTCGTCGATCTGCTTGCCCATCCCGGCGCCGCCGTAGACGCACGCGATCTTCGTGCCGCGGAACTGCGCGATCTTTTCGAGCTCCCGCGTGACCTGCAACGCGAGCTCGCGCGTGGGGGTGAGCACGAGCACCTGAACGCGGTGCGTGGCCTTGTCGATGACGCGGTCGATGAGCGGCATGCCGAACGCGGCCGTCTTGCCGGTGCCCGTCCGGGCCTGCACCACGATGCTCTTGCCTTCGGAGGCAGGTCCGAAGACGGCCAGCTGGACCGGCGTGGGCTCGAGGTAGCCGAGCGCGTCGATCGCGCGGCGGACGTCGGACGACAAGGGAAGCGCGTCGAAGGTGCGCGGGGGGGTAGTCTCTGTGGGCATGGTCATCGTGAAGCCCCAGCGGGATAGCGCGAATCCGGCGCATTAGCGAGGAGTCCCTCGCACCCGTCACCTCAGGCGAGCTTCGAAATCGCGGCGGAGCGGGGCGATGTCGCTCACGGCGCGCCGGGCGTGCCCCTCGAGCCCGCGGCGCAGCCGCAGGAGCGACGCGTACGCCTCGGCGCCCGCGGCCGTCTCGCTGCACGCGCGCTCGGCCTCGGCCGCGCTCTGCCATTCGGGGGCCAGCGCGACCTCGAACTCGCGCATCGCCGAGGCCGGATCGGACTGCAGGCCGGCGCGATCGGCGCTTCGATCGAGCGCGGCTGCCAGCGGGCGGAGCTGCTCCGAGCAGGCGACGAGGCGAGGATCGGCCGGCCCGGCCGCCGGCGCGCGGGTGAACACCGCGGCCGTGAGCTGCCAAGCCGACGAGACGACGAACGCCGTCGCGACCAGCAGGACCACGCTCGAAACCACCGTTTTCGCGCGCTTGGCCACGGCCCTGCCATAACGTACAAGAGCGCATGGTCGCAAGCTCGCACGCTCCGCGGCCGCCGGCGCCGGGGGCGCGGCCGGTGGCCATCGTGTTCGGGGCCGATTACCCCCTCGGTGCGGCGGCGGCCATCGCCCTCGCCGCGAACGGTTGGAGCGTGCTCGTCGTGGGCAGCGACGAGCACGCGCTCGGCCAGATCGTGGGCCAGATCGCGTTCGGCGGAGGCCGCGCCCGACTCCTCGTCGACGCCGGCCTTCACGACGTCGAGGCCGCCATCGCCCGCGCCGCCGTGGCCTTCGGCGCCGGCGAGCCTCGCCAGGTCTTCGGGCCCGGGTGGGAGCCTCCCGCCGGCTCGCCTCTCGACGCGTTCGTGCTCCGTCCGAGCGCGTCGCTCGCGGAGGCCAGCGCGCAGGCCCGCGAAGCCGCGGGGGCGCCCTTCGGCCGCGTCTTCGTGGCTCCGGGCGGCGACGATCCCACCAGGCTCGCGCCCGTGCTCGCCGGTCCGCCCGGCGTCCGCGTGCTGCCGGCAGGCGTGGACGCTTGACCCCGCGGCCGAGCTTCCTACATATTGTTCAAAATATTTTGAAACTTTCGAGCATGACCATGGAAGCCTCGACCGCAGCCGCCCAGCTCCACGATCTCGCCGTCGCCGAGCGGGTGGGAGAGCGCGCGTCCTCGCGCCTGCTCGAGCTGCGGGAGCTGTTCGCCACCGACCTTGCCCAGGTCGAGATCGAGCTCGGTCGCGCCGTGACGGACGGGCTGGAGCCGTCGACGTCGGCGGCTGCTCATCTGCTCGCGGCGGGGGGCAAGCGCGTCCGCCCGCTGTGCGTGCTGCTCTCGGCGGCCTGCTTCGGCCCCGGCGGCGACGCCGCGCGCGAGCTCGCCGTCGTGGCGGAGCTGGTCCACCTCTCCTCGCTGCTACACGACGACGTCATCGACGACAGCGATCTCCGGCGCGGCGGCGTGGCGGCGCGGCGCGTGTGGGGCAACGCCGTGAGCGTCCTCGCGGGCGACCTGCTGCTGACGCACGCGCTCGAGCGGACCGCCGCCGCGGCCCCCGGCCCGACGATGAGCGACCTCGTGGCGACGCTCAGGAAGCTCGTGGACGGCGAGGTGGTGCAGCTGCGCGGCCGCGTCGAGATCTCGGTGGCGGAGTCCGTGTACTTTGCAGTCGTCGAGGGCAAGACGGCGTCGCTCTTCGGCTGGAGCGCCCGGGCCGGGGCGCGCGCCGCCGGCGCCCCGGAGGCGAGCGTCGCGGCGCTCGGAGAGTTCGGCCGCAACGTCGGCGTCGCCTTCCAGCTCGTGGACGACGCGCTCGACTACGACGGCTCGGTGCCGCGCATCGGCAAGCGCCTTCTCTCCGATCTCCGGGAGGGCAAGGCCACCCTGCCGCTCATCCTCGCGATGGAAGCTCGCCCCGCCCTCGGCCGCGCGCTCGCCGCGGCCCGCGACGGGGACGAGGCCGCCGCCGCCGAGCTGCTCGCCGCCGTCCACGCCGCGCGCGGGGCCGAGCGCACGCGCGAGCGAGCTGCCTCGTACACGGCCCGCGCTCAGGCCGCGCTCGCCCCCTTGCCCGCCTCGCGCGCGAAGGAGCTCCTGAGCGCCCTCGCCGAGGAGCTCTCCTCGCGTGGCGCGTGAGGTTCCTCGCTCCGCGGCCGGCGCCGC
The DNA here is from genome assembly GCA_035470765.1 of Polyangiaceae bacterium. Lineage (GTDB taxonomy): Bacteria > Myxococcota_A > Polyangia > Polyangiales > Polyangiaceae > DASXHD01. The sequence continues at coordinate 4,474 of DATIQP010000139.1, forward strand.
GATGGTATCGTCCGGCGGCGTGACCAAGGACAAGCAGCTCTGGCCCAGCGAGGTGCTCGTGAGCGACGTCGTCGGACGGCTCATCGAGTTCTGGGGGTTCAAGCGCAACATGGGTCGCGTGTGGTCGGTGCTCTACCTCTCGCCCGATCCGCAGAGCGCCGAGGACCTGCGCCAGCTCTTGAAGCTGTCGAGCGGCGCGGTGAGCATGACGCTCAACGAGCTGCTCCGCTGGGGGGTGGTCCGTCGCGTCTGGGTGCAAGGTGAGCGCCGGGATTATTTCGTCGCCGAGGTGCAGCTTTGGAAAATGATCTCGCGCGTCTTCAACGAGCGGGAGAAGGCGGAGATCGACGCGGCGATCGACGCCTTCGAGGAGGCCCTCGCGTCGCTCGAGCACGTCCGGGCCACCAAGCACGACCCCAAGACGCTCGAGCGGATCGAGCTGCAGAAGCAGCGCATCGGCCAGCTGCTCGAGCTCGCGCGCCTGGGCAAGCGCCTCCTGGACGCGCTGCTCTCGACCGCGAAGGTCGACGCCGAACCGCTCGTGCGCTTCCTCTTGGGCCGCTCGCAGTCGCCCTCCTCCTGACGCTCTCCCGCGGCGCATCCGCCGATCCGATCACCGACAACAACTACGCCGTCGAGGTGTACCAGGGGCCCGTGCTCGCACCCGCGCGGACGCTGGGCCTCGGCGGAGCCTACGCGGGGCTCGCGGAGGGCGTCGACGGCACGGCCTCGAACGTCGCTGCGCCCGCCGTACGCGCGCCGTTCAGCTCGCACCACGTCGACTACGATCTGACCGCGAGCATCTCCCTGCCCGGGTCCTTCTCGAGCACGGACTTCGAGAACCGTGGTCCGCTGCCTCGGGGGAGCGCGGACGCGGGGAACTTCATCTACGGCAACGCCGGCCTGATGCTCCAGGTGGGTCCGTTCGGCGCTTCGTTCACGGTCGACGCCACGAGCTACACGCTGACCGCGCCCGGCGGCACGGCCGCCGCGCCGAGCGCCGCCACGCTCGACGCGCGCATCCTCCACGCGCACGCGATCGTCGCCTGGGCGTTTCTCAGGCACCAGCTCGTCGTCGGGATCGGCCTGCAGGGCATCACGATGAACCTCGCGACGGGCGGCTTGCCGCTCGCTCCTCCGAGCGGCATCGCCCCGGAGGCAGGGGTGCTCGTCAAGCTCGACGACCAGCCGTGGCGCGTGGGGTTCTCGGCGCGTGCGCCCGTCTCCGGCGCGGTGGGCTCGGGCGTGACTCCGGGTCCCGACGGCGTGCGGAGGGTGGGCGACTACATCTTGCCCCAGAGCGCGGTCGTGCCCGCGCAGCTCACCGCCGGGGTCGCCGTGCAGCTCGGCCCGCGGCCGCTCAACCCCAAGTGGATCGACCCGTCGGATCAGATCGCGCCGCTGCGCGAGAAGATCGAGGCCCTCCGCGCGGAGCGCGAGAAGCACGATTTGGCCGAGCTCGGCGCGATCCCGGAGGGTCCCGCCCGCACGGCGCGCCAGCGCACGCTGGACAAGACCGAGCGCGCCATCCGCCGCGTCGAGGACGCGCGCATCGACGCGGAGGAGCGCAAGCTCGCCGCGGAGCGCGACGCGCGCTACCAGAACTGGCCGCGCCCGAAGGTGCTCGTGGTGCTCGACGCGGTCATCACCGCGCCCGTCGACAACGCGGTCGCCATCTCGAGCTTCCTCGATCAGCAGCGCGAGAGCTACGGAAGCTCATGGACTGTCTCGCCGCGCTTCGGCATCGAGGGCGAGCCCATCGTCGATCGCTTCCGCCTGCGCTTCGGCGGCTACCTCGAGCCGTCGCTCTTCGACGGCGGCACGGCGAGGCAGCACTTCACCTTCGGCGGCGATCTAAAGCTCTTCCAATGGGATTTCTTCGGCGTCCTCGCGCCGACGACCTGGCAGATCAGCTTCGCCACGGATCTCGCGCCTCGCTACACCAACTGGGGCCTCAGCTTGGGGGTCTGGCGCTAAGCCCAGCGCAGCGCAGGCGAATGTCGGCGTGCCATCTGCTCGCCCCCTAGTTGAGCTGACGGGCTTCTTTTTTCGTCTCGACGTCGGGCTCGAGGAAGACCGCGGTGATCTCCCGCTCGAGCGCATGTACGAGCTCGGTCTCGAGGTGCTCGACCGTGCCGGCGGCGCGCTCGACGTTGCGCTGGTAGACGAAGATGCGGCAGCGCGGCGGCGCGTTCTCCTCCTGCGAGGGGCCGGTGTCGATGATCATGAGGGCGCGCGGGTCGACGCCG
>DATIQP010000140.1:0-13685 GCA_035470765.1 Polyangiaceae bacterium
CTCGCCCGCCGACACCGCGATCCTGGTCTTCCGTGGCGCGACCCCCGAGGTCGCCGAGGCCTTCGCGCGCGCGGATCCCTACGTCGTCCACGGGCTGGTCCGCAGCCATCGGGTCCGCGAGTGGACCACCGTCGTCGGCGAGCTCGCCGCGAACCCCGTGCGGCCGGCGTAAGCCCGCAGAGGGCGCCGATTCAGGCTAGACAGGACGTGTCGGCGGTAGGCCACTTCTTGGCTTGCGCACATGACGAGCGAGCAGATCCCGTCCTGAAACGGGAACTTGCAGCACTTGCCGAAGTTCGCATCGGTGCAGGTGGCGGTGCTTTCGCAAAGGCGAACGACTTCGTCCCCTCCGCAGAAAGGTTGAGCGTCGTTGCGCTCGACAGCTCCGCGCAATCCTGTTTCGTTCCGCAATAAGCGGCGATCTGGAGACTTGACAAGTCCCCTGCGATGCCGCCGTCGCCGGGCGGCGAATCGAGCGATTCATCGAGCGCGACGGCATGCGCGCTTCCCCCACTCGTCGCACCCGTCGAGCCGGTGTCACTACCTCCGTCCGTTGCGCTGAGCACGTCGCCGTCAGGCCATCGGCGCCAGCGCACACGCGATTCGCCGCGCGATCTTTCGTCATTCTGAAACCAAGTGCCCCAATTGCGGCCGCCGTCATGTGTCCACAAGAACGTGGCCGTACCACTCATGGGCCCCGGCGCATCGCGCCTGGTCATAGGGTATATTTCGAGCGCAGGAATGGGAATCATCCCTGTGGGATGACAGGATCTAGTCCCGAGGCTGGACCGGCTGAGTCGCCGGTCAGTCGCTGGATGGCCGGTTGGAGCGGGGACACGTTAACGGCGTAGCAGTTATCTGGCGACGCCTCGCGACGCATTTCCACCAACTGCCCGTTCTTTCTTTACCGCTCTGTCGGATCGAGTGGCTGCGTTTGCCCGCGCCTACCCATGGGGCACTTGGCCCCACACCCAAAGGCGCATTGTCAGAGTCACTATTTTGTGATTGTCTTTCACAGGGGGGGAGGGGTGCCGGGCCATCTGGCTGACGAGGGGCAAAGAACTAGTGTCCTACCCACAGGCACTCACGGGTGCTCCGATCGCCGAACTCGCGCCGACACGCGTCTTGTTGTTGGATGACGAAGCTTCCATTTCACGGGCCGCAGCTCTTGCGCTTCGCTCGTATGGCATTGACCTTGATTCGTGCGAGGAGGTGGACCACTTCATCCACCTGGCGAGCACTCGTAGGCACCGGGCGCTTATCATTGACTGGAATCTACGCACATGTGAAGGAACCGACATCTGTGCCCGACTGCGTCGTGACGGAGAAGAACGACCGATTGCCATTCTATCCGGAAAACTTGATGCGGACCACGGACGAGAGATGGCGCAAGCCACCGGGGCCGACTGCTACATCGCAAAGCCCTCAGCCGCCGAGGACTTGGCACATGAGATTTGGCTGCTGCTGGACTCGCGCTCGAGCGCCAAGCAACACACGGCGCAAGTGAGAGCGGCTCTGCCGCACGGCCATAGATTTCAATGCCTTGTGCGCAAGGACGGATCGACGCTTACAATTGGCCTATGTGAGGACCGAGTAGTCATTTCGGACTACATTGTGCGGCTTCGGCCAAAGGAGCTTGAATTACTGGAGGTGCTACTCCGACGATCGGGCCAAGTCGTTTCAAAGGACGAGCTTGCGAGACTTGTTTGGGGTGTACGATCAGCCCCTACCACGAGCATTGTCGAGACCTCCATGAGTCGCTTACGCACTGCCCTTGGCAACGCCGGAGGCATTATTGAGACGGTCCGTGGGGGCTACCGAATCTCAGTCGCGCACGGTGACTGACTGCTGTAACCGTCGTGCAAAGTCTTGACTTAAGCACACGTACCAGATGGTAAATGCACACGATTTCCCGATCCCCAAATGTATCGCCTGTGCAATGAGCGAACGCGTATGCCATTGCACGCCACGACCTTGTGGCTCGGGAGACATACAATGAATATCAAGAACTGCAAAAGCACGACGGTTCTGGCCATCGTTGGAATGGCGGTCGCCGGTGGCTGTTCCTCGGCGACGCAACCACTGCCGGGAGAATCCAACGTCACCATTACCTCGGTCGCCATGAACGCGGATGGGAGTCAATCAGTTCGCCAGTACGAAATCACGCAAGCGCAGTACACGGCGATGGCTAGCGCACGAAGTGCTCAGCAGACCGCGGCCCGAGGCGAAACGCCGACCCCAGTCCATATGGCGGGACCAATGGCGCCGGCTCCAACCAACAACGACTCGAACGGTGTCGGTCAACAAGCGCAAGCCACAATTACCGAGGACGTCTGCACCGACGGTAACGCCTTGTGGATCTATGATCAAGCTAGTTGCCCATCGTCACCAGACTACATGCTATGCCTAATCGGATCTGGGACGAACGTTTCTCTTCACAACTGGTACTCACTCATCCAAAAGCCGTTCCCCCCCGGTGGATTCACCTACGCGTATTGGGACACGCGGGTCTACTCGTTCTGGCCCGGCAACGATGGTGGCGCCATGCTCGACAATGCCATCAACGAGACCCAGTTCTTCTCTGCGGGGCAGTCGTGCACGACGGCTGCCATGATTGATCGCATGGACGCAGTAACCCTCAACTAGGCAGAGCACGAGGCCAATTGCGAAGCAGTTATTTAGTCCTTGCGTGCACTGGCCTCGTCAGTTGGGCTTGCAGCAGAACGTCGCTAGACGACGACGTTTATCCCCAAGATGCGACCACCGATACATCGTTGTCGACGGATGGCAGTGGAGACAGCGATGTATTCGGTGACGGGGGTGACAGTGGGGACGGGGGCTCGAACGACGCACTGACGGACGCGCTGCCGACTTGCGCAGCGACGTGCCAAGGCTGCTGCAAACCAGACGGCACGTGCGTCGGACCGAAAGCGGAGAATGAGCATCAGTGCGGACAGGCCGGCGACGTTTGCCGCGACTGCGGCGATCCGGATGCGGGGTGGATATGCAAGACGGTTTGTATTCAGCTTGGTCAACCACCGTGCAGCGCGACGACTTGCGACACCTGTTGCTTCGGCAGCTACTGCGCCACGGGCAATCAGAATGCAGCGTGCGGAAGTGGTGGAGGTCTCTGCAACAAGTGCGATACCTCGAAGGGTGAGCATTGCACCGCGTTGCCCGACGGCGGTGGCAAGTGTACCGGCGCGCCACCATGTGGTCCGCTTACGTGCGCGGGCTGCTGTTACGGCGAGGTTTGCAGCGTGGGCACTCAGGACTTCGCGTGTGGCATCGGTGGCCAGGCCTGTTCGGACTGTCTCTTCTTGAATGGTGGGTATTGCGATGCGGGGGCGTGCTCCAGCTCCAACTGACCGCCCTTCGCTCGCACGGCCGCGTGACGGCGGGTCACCGGCGGGGGCGCGCAGGAGACGACGTATCGGCAACGTTGCCGGCCGACCGGCAATATTGCCGACAGGCAGAAATCAGGGCGCGAGCAGGAACGCCCCGACGTCCGGGGCCTTCTCCAGGATCCCGAGCTCGACGAGCTGCTTGCCGAGCGTCTCCCATCGCTCCCTCGTCATCGAGCCGATCTCCGGGCCGCCCTCCGGCGCGATGAGCTTCCTCTCGGCGTCGGCCGCGCCGGCCAGCGTCTCGCCGTCCATCGCCGGGTTGAGCTGCTGCAGCACCGTGTTGGTCGGCGCGGGGTTGGCGAGGTAGTTCTTCCAGCCCTCGCGCGCCGCCTCGACGAAGGCCCGCACCTCGGCGCGGTGCGCGTCGAAGTTCGCACGACCGACGATGACGACGCCCAGGTACGGGTTGTAGCCCTCGTCGGCGACCAGGAAGACCTGCGGATCGCCGCCCCTCTTCTTCGCCGCAATCGGCTCGGACGTCACGTAGCACTGCTGCGCGAAGCTCTTGTCCACCATGAAGCGCGCGACGCCGCCGTCGTACGGCACGATCGACACCTTGCCGAAGCCGAACTTCTTCTTGAGGAACGCCGCGTACGGTAGGCCGGGCTCGAGCGAGAGCGTGCCGGACGAGAGCACGTCGGCCATGGTCTTCGCGCCGCGCGAGGCGTGCGCCATGATCCCCTGCGGCGAGGTCTGGAAGGTCGCGAAGACGGGGATGACGTCGGCGCCGCGCGCGCGGGCGGTGAGGACCTCGTCGGCGCCCGCGAGGCCGAGCTGCACCTTGCCGCTCGCGACCATCTGCACGACGGGCACGCCCGCGCCGCCGCCCTGGATCGTGACGTCGAGGCCGCGGCGCGCGAAGGCTCCGCTCTCGCGCGCGGCGTAGAACCCGCCGAACTCCGGCTCGGGGACCCAGTCGAGGGCGAGGGTCATGGCCGCGAGCGCCGCGCCGTCGGACGAGGTCGGCGCGGCGTGCGGCTTCGAGCAGCCGGACGCGAAGAGGACGAGAGCGAGGAGCGCGGCGCGCCGGGTCATTCGAGCGAGCGATGGCATCTGCCCGGCACAAGGTAGCCGAGCAGGCTCACCGCGCCGAAGCGCAAAAGAGCGGCCGGCTCACGTGAAGATGATCTGCGCGCCGACGCTCAGGTCGTAGAAGTCGCCGGCGGTGATGACGTCCTTGACCTGCGGGAGCAGGTCCTCCTTGCGTCGCTTGAACATCCTCATCGCCAGCTCGCACGCGTACAGGTCGGCGCCCGACTCCTCGAGGATGCCCATCATCTCGCGGACGCTCGGCAGATCGAGCTCCCGCATCTGCTTGGCCATCATCGAGGCGGCGAGCGACTCCATGCCGGGCAAGCCGGCGAGCACCGTGGGCATCGCGTTGGCCGGGTTGCCGGCCAGGTTCACGTGCAGGTGATCGACCTTGCTCTCGGTGATGGCGTCGAGCCCCCAGAACGTGAAGAAGATCATCGCCTCGATGTCGGACTGGCGAGCGGCGTTGGCGAGGATCAGCGACGGGTAGACCTCGTCGAGCCCGGCGTGCGAGCAGATGAGGGCGACCTTGCGTGGAGACGGCTGGACGATGGGCGATGTCTGGGCGCTGGCGTTCATGGCAGCTTCCTCCTACAGGCAGCCTACGGGCTTGGGGATTCCGGCGATCTTGGCGACGGTGCGGGCCGGCGCCTTCGGGAAGAGCGCGAACATGTCCTTGGTGCTGATCCCGAGCGCCTGGGTGATGCGCCGGATGTTCGGTGAGGCCTTGGTCTCCAGGAACTCCTGGCGGGCGAAGTCGACGATCTTCCAGTGAGCGTCGCCGAGATCGAGGCCTTGCAGCTTCGCGATGTTCTCGCCGAGCGCGCGAGTCCAGGCGCTCGGGTCGACGAGATGGCCATCGGCGGTGAAGGCGACTCCGTCGATGACGGCCGCCGCGACGGCGGGCTCGTTGCGCGGCGTGGCGCACGAGGCGGCGGGCCGCGCGGGCACGCTCGCGGGGGAGGGCTTCGACGCCGCGGGGACTAGGGCGGCCCTGGCGCGCCGAGGCGCGAGCGGGCTGGGCTTGCGGCTCTTGCGCGCGCGCGTCGCCGCGCGGCCGACGTGCCGGAGCATCTCCAGCATCACGGCCATGCCGCGCTGCACGTCGTCGTTGCGGCTCGCGCGCACCATGCCGACGATGCCGATCGGCTCTGCGTCGTCGGCGTGCGCCAGCACCTCGGAGACCTCGCCGGCGACGGCGAGCACGTCGGGCTGCGTGAGCGAGCGCACGGTGTCGAGGATTCCGACGACCGCGTCGCCGAGCTGCCGCACGTCGTCGGGCGAGAAGCCCGTGACGACGCGGTCGACGAGGCCGAGCGCCTCCTTGCCGAACGCGAAGTAACCCTTCTTCTCGAGCTCGTCGAGACGGCCGGTGGCCGAGGCCATGACCTCCTTGAGGATCGGCGTGGCCTCCTCGAACAGCTCCTCGGTCTGGCGCTGCCGCTCGCCGATGCGCGCGATCTCGGTGGAGAGCTCGTCGAGCTTGGCGAGGATGGCGTTCGCGGTCACCTGGTCAACATGGTCGATTGCCGTGGCCATGACTCAGCTCCATTTCCCCGCCATCAACATGCGGTGATCGAGGGGCAGCTCCTTGCCGGGCAGGAGCTGGTTGAAATAGACCCACTTGAAGGCGAGCTTGCCCCAGTGGTTCGCGGCGCTCTCCTCGAGCAGCGTGAACGGCCCGACCCCGGGCAGCGGGAACCGGCCGGGCAGCGGCTCCGTCTCGTAGTTGAAGTCGATCAGCATCGCCTTGCCGAACCCGGTCTCGATGAAGCAGTTGGCGTGGCCGTCGAAGGCGGGCGAGAGCTCGCGCCCGCCGACGAACCGAAGGACGTTGTCGAGCAGCACCTCGGCCTGGAAGTGGGCGACGGCGCCGGCCTTCGACGCCGGTAGATCGGTCGCGTCTCCTAGTGCGAACACGTTCGACAGCGCCTTGCTCTGCAGGGTGTGCTTGTCCGTCGGCAGCCACCCGCCCGCGTCGCCCATGCCGGACTTCGCGATGACCTCGGCGCCCGAGTGCAGCGGCACCGAGACGAGCAGATCGTAGCCGAGCTCGCGGCCGTCGTACGCGCGGAGGAGCTTCTTGTCGCCGGCGACCTCGGACGCGTTGAAGTCGGGCACGACCTGGATGCCGCGGCGCTCGAGCATGTCGCCGAGCACGGCGGAGCACCGGGGCTTGGTGAACGCGCCGACCAGCGGCGTCGCGTAGGTGATCTCGACCTTGTCGCGGATCCCGCGCTGCGTGAAGTACGCGTCGGCGAGGAAGAGCATCTCGAGCGGGGCGACCGGGCACTTGATGGGCATCTCGACGACGTTCACGACGAAGCGCCCGCCCTTCCAGCCCTCCAGCGTCGCCGCGAGCGCCTGCGCGCCTTCGAGGGTGTAGAAGTCGAACGCCGTCTTGCGCCACCCCTCGCCGGTGAGCCCCTCGGTCTGCTCGGGCACGATGCGGCTGCCGGTCGCGACGATGAGGACGTCGTAGTGGACCTTGCCGCCGTTCGAGAGCACGACCAAGTTCTGATCGGGCACGACGCGCTCGATGCCGCCGAGGCGGAGGTCGACGCGCGGGTCGAACAGCGACCGCCGCGACCTCACGATCTGGCGGGTCTGGTAGCCGCCGAACGGAAGGAACAGGAGGCCCGGCTGGTAGAGGTGCGTGTCGTCGCGATCGACGACGGTCACCTGCCACTGCTGCTCGGGCAACGCCCGCACGAGCTTGTTGGCCATCATCGTCCCCGCCGTGCCGGCGCCCAGGATCACGATGCGCTTCATGTTCAACCTCCGACGCCGCTCGAGGCGGTCGCCAGGGGACGGTGCAGCGGGCGTGCCGTCGCCACTTAGCCTGAAAACACCGTGGTTTCAGCGATCATGTTGCGCGCCGCGGGCAGAACGTTTCAACGTTTTGTTGCAACAACTGTTTCAGTCGGTTCGTGAAGCGCCGGCGACGTTCTCAGCGGCGGAGGCCGAGCTCGCGCATCTTCCGCCAGAGCGTCGTGCGGCTCATCCCGAGCTCCTCGGCCGCCTCGTCGCGACGCCAGCCGTGCTTGTCGAGCGCTTGGCGCAGGCGCTTGCTCTCGACCGCGGTGCCGCGCGGACCGGGCGCAGGCCTGCGCGGCGCCGGTGCGGCACGATCGCGCGACGAGATCTCCTTGGGGAGATCCTCGGGCTGGAGCGTCTGCCCTTCGCACACGGCGACGGCAAACTCGAGCGCGTTCTCGAGCTCTCGCACGTTGCCGGGCCAGTCGTACTCGAGCAGCGTGCGCAGCGCGTCGGGAGAGAAGCGCAGCGCGCGACCCGAGCGCGCGCACACGCGCGCCAGCAGGTACTCGGCGAGCGGCTCGATGTCCGCGCGCCGATCGCGCAAGGGAGGGATCTCGATCGGGACGACGCGGAGCCGGTAGAACAGGTCCTCTCGGAAGGTGCCCGCGGCGACCGCGAGGCTCAGGTCCACGTTCGTCGCGGCGATGATGCGCGCGGTCGACTTTCGCGCGACGCTCTCGCCCAGGCGCTCGAACGTGCGCTCCTGCAGCACCCGAAGGAGCTTGACCTGCGACGGCAGGGGCACGTCGCCGATCTCGTCGAGGAAGAGCGTCCCGTGCTCGGCGAGCTCGAAGCGGCCCTCGCGATCGCGCACCGCGCCGGTGAAGGCGCCGCGCACGTGCCCGAACAGCTCGCTCTCGAGCAGCTCCGGCGGCAGCGCGCCGCAGTTGACCGCGATGAAGGGCCCGTCGCGGTGGGGCGAGTGCGAGTGGATGGCGCGGGCGAGGACCTCCTTGCCGGTGCCGCTCTCGCCCGTCAGCAGCACCGTCGGCTGCGCGTGCTGGATCTGTTCGACGAGCCTCGCGATGCGCAGCATCGAGCCGGAGCGCGCGATCATGCCGCCGAGGGCCGTCGGGCCGGGAGCCGCAGTCGGATCCTCCTCCTCGGGCCTGATGACGACGAGGTAGCGCGCCGTCGGATCGCAGACGCCGTACGGATCGTGGAGCAGCGGCGCCGCCGTCACGCTCACCACGCGGAAACCATCGGGCTCCAGCCTCAGCGTCGCGCGCCATCCCTCGCACTTGCGCTGGTCGACCAGCGCCTGGCGGAGCGCGCCGTCAGGACCGAAGAGCTCGCCGCCGAGGAGCTCGGAGACGGGCTTGCCCCGACTCGCCACGCTCGCGCCCTCCCCGAGCAGCTTGTCGAGCCTCTCGGAGGTGTGCAGCACGCGAAACTCGCCGTCGAGCGCCATGCAGAAACGGCCGAGCGAGCCGAAGGCCGCGCTGACGGCGGCCCAACCGGCGTGCCGGATCGAGTCGAGAGGGCTCGATGGGCCTGGCGCGGGTGACTGGGGCCGGTCCAAAACTGCCATTCGCCTTCGGGCATTTTGAGCCGGTTTTCGCCGGGTGCGCAAGCGCGGCCGCTGGCGATCACTCCGCCCGCGAGACGGCCGCGAACGAGGGGTGCCACCGGCGAAGGAGGAGGTAGCCGAGCAGGTTCACCATCGCGAAGAGCAGGAGGCCCAGGCTCGAGGCGAAGAACACCGCCGCGAAGAGCAGGTCGGTGCGGAGCTGCCGGTACGACGAGAGGATGAGGATGCCGAGGCCCGCGCCCGACTCGGAGAAGCCCGCGACGAACTCGCCCACGATCGCCCCGATGACCGCGAGGCCCGCGGCGACGCGCAGCCCGGTGACGAGGCTGGGCAGCGCGGACGGGAGCTCCAGCTTGGTGAGCGTCGCGAGGCGCGAGGCGCCGTAGAGGCGGAACAGATCGCGCAGCGCCGGGTCCGACGAACGGATCCCGCTCAGGCCGTTGGCGATCACCGGGAAGACGGAGACGATGAAGGCCGAGACGGTGACCGCGCGCAGGCCGGCGCCGAACCACAAGACGAGCAGCGGCGCGATCGCGATGATCGGCACGGTCTGCAGGAACACCGTGTACGGATAGAGGGCGCGCTCCATCGGCCGCGACGAGGCGAGCACGATCGCCGCGAGCGTCCCGAAGACCGCCGAGAGGCCGAAGCCGTAGAGGGACGCGCGCGCGGTGACGAACGCGGCCGAGAGCAGCGACGGGAGCTCGGTCCCCGCGGCGTGCACGATCGCCGAAGGGGGAGGCAAGAGGTACTCGGGCACGTGCAGGCCGCGGGCGAGCGCCTCCCACGACGCGACGAGGACCACGAAGGCCGCGAGCGGCGGGCTCACGGCGCGGGCGACTCGGGCGGCGTCCATCGCCTAGGCCCCTCCCCGCTCGAGCGCGTCGCGCAGCGTGCGGCACTCCCGGGCGAAGCTCGGCTCGGTGCGCAGCCCGACGTCGCGGGCGGCCGGGAGGTCGAGCGACCGATCGAGCACCACGCGCGCGGGCCGGCTCGAGAGGACGATGGCGCGATCGGCCAGGTACGTGGCCTCGTCGACCGAGTGCGTGACGAAGAGCACCGTGAGCCCCAGGCGCGACCAGAGCGTGCGGAGCTGATCGTCCAGCCGCTGCCGGTTCAGCTCGTCGAGCGCGGCGAAGGGCTCGTCGAGCAGCAGCAGCGCCGGACCGGTGACGAGCGCTCGCGCCAGCGAGACGCGCATGCGCATACCGCCCGAGAGCTCGCGGGGAAGCAGCGCCCCCGCCTCGCCGAGGCCGAGATCGGCGAGGACCGCCCGGGCCCGCGCGCGCCGCTCCGTCGCGCCGACGCCCTCGAGCTCGAGCGGCAACGCGGCGTTGTCGACGACGTTGCGCCAGGGGAGCAGGTGCGCGTCCTGGAAGACGAAGGCGACGCCTCCGTCGTGCGCCGGGCTGGTCAGCGTGATCGCGCCAGCGTCGGGCCGGTCGAGCCCCGCCACCAGGCGCAGCAGCGTGGACTTTCCACAACCGGAAGGCCCGAGCAGCGCGACGAACTCACCGGGCGCGATGTCGAGATCGACTCCGTCGATGACCGCCCCGACCTCCTGGAACCTGCGGTGCAGGCCGGCGATGCGCACGCCCACCCCGCGCGCTTGCTCGATCGCCGCGATCGCCATGCCCAGGTTGTTAGTCGATCCCGGGGCCTCAGTCTTTGGCGGCGTGGCCGAAGACCTGCTCGAAGCCCACGGTCTTGCCGGGGCAGCGGGCGGCGTCGAGCTTCGACTCCTTGAGCGCCTTCATCATGCACGCCGTGGCCGCCGCCCCGAGCTGCTTGCTCTGGGCGATGTCGGTCTTCTTGATCTTGCCCTTCTCGTCGATGACGAACGTGATGCGGACGTGTCCGTCGAGGGCGGGGTCCTTGGCCTTGGCCTCGAAGAAGCAGGCCTTGATCTTGGGCCGCACGCGCTTCTCCACCGGCATCGCCTCGTCGCCGCAGACGCTCACCGCCTTGTCGACGTCGTCGCCCTTGCCCGCGTCCGCGGCGGCCGCCTGGGCCCCCGCGTCGGGCGCCTGGGCGGCGCTCGGACCGGCTCCGGCGTCCACTTCTCCACCCCCGCTCGTGGGGAGCGCCGCGGCGCCGGCCTCCCCGGTCGCGGCGCTCGCATCCCCACATCCGGTGGAGAGCATCCGACAATCGGGGGGTTGTTTGGCTTCTGGCTCCCCGCCACAAGCCGCAATGAACCACACTGCCGAGACCACCAGGAAAGAGCGCGTACGCGTCATGCCCCCATCCTACGCGCCGCGCGCTCTTTCACAATCAAACGTGAGTGTTGGTGGATATTTCAAACACATAATTGACCCATCCATCATTATCCACGAATTCATGAAAACGCCCGAACCCGCGAGAATCAGCCTCCGTATGCGCCTGTGGAAAACCTGCGAACAAGCTTGTGGATGAATTGTTCAAGAAAAAAAGTGATTTGTACGTACGATTTTTGTTGTTTGGATCGGCGCGTCGTTGCATAACGCCTCTCGAAGTTCGCGGTACGTCAGTTCCGCGAGCCAACGATCGAAGAAGCCGTTAGGGGCGCTGCGATTCGGGTGGCGGGAAGGCGAAAGCCCCCCACCGCCTGGTCGAGCCGAAGGGAATCCCCGCTTGGAGTTGTCAGCCCCAGGCGAGGTCCTCCGGTAACAAAGGCGCGGCCGCTGCACGATGCAAAGCCGGACTCCGGCCGCGTACCGCGCAGGACCTGCCGGGTGACTCAGGGAGCGATCCCTTCCGTCACTCTGTTCCCACGGTGGAAAGCACCTCGGTCCACGGGAAAGCACGCCACCTTCGCGGGGGCGAGCCGGAACGGCGGCCTAGGTCGGCAACGCGGACGTGTAACAGCACGCGAACGGGCTTCCATCCCGTCTCGCACGCGTCGCCGACGACAAGAGGGGCTCGAACGAGCATCGAGGAGGGACCTCCAGGCGCAAGCCTGAGAGGGCGCCGCGGCCCGCAAGGGCGCAGCGGCCTTGCCTTTGCTCGAGTTCGTTCGGTCTGCGCGCATCCCATGTCCTTCGGGCCCGCTCAAAAGGCGTCGCTCCGAAGGGGCTCCGGTTTCGGCTGGAGGGGCCTGGGTCTCGAGCCCGGGTGTCGGGGAATCGCGCGTAGCTCGCTGCGGCACGTCGGGCCCGCTGGCTCTTCCTGCAAGGGAGGAGGGAGCGGGCTGCGCCAAAAGCGCAACGACGAGCGGCAACGCGCGCAGGGCAGTCCCCTGCGGCGGGCGAGGGTCGAGCTCGCAGAAACGCGTCCGTGCGTCGTATTTGAAAACTCGTTGCAGAAGTCGAAAGGCTTCGTCTGGCTCGAAGAAGCGTCCTGCGTCGATATGAAGGCGGGACGTGAACGAGGGCCTAGGGTCGGCAGCCACCCTCGCCGTCAAACAGCGGGGTGGAATCCAGTCGATTCGAAAAGGGCGAAGTGCCCGGTCACGCGGCGGCAAAACCGCGCGAACCGAGCAAGCTCGCAGTCAGAGGGCCAAGTCCCGTATGGCTGCGCGGCGCGCGTCGCAAGGCGTCGTGCTGAAGAAGAAGCACCTCTCGACCGAAGGCGCGCTGGGTCGCAGCGCGGCGGATTCTTCACGGAACCGTCGCCCAACGATCTCGGCGTCATTCTCGGGCGTGGGCCTCTGGGAGAGCGATCTCTCAAGCCGGCGCATCGCGGGTGGCGCGACAGGCGCGTCAGAGGCTCGGCCGATGGCGAACGAACGGAGGAAGAAAACGCCTCCACGTTCGAGCGATGACATAGATCGCAAACCACCGGCACGCCGAAGCGGGTCTGGCGTCGTGAAAACGCTGGGCTCTTCGATCGTCCGCCTACGGGAGGCAACTCCTTCAAGCGGGCGCCACACGCGAGACCGAACATCTCGCGCGTGGGAGACGCGATCTCGTCGGAAGCGAACGAGGCACGGGTGCTCGTGATTGATGAAGTCGATGGCAGAAGCCGATCGCACGCATCACGCGGGAGGCGCAGCGGTTCGTCGCAAGGCGAGTCGAGGCGAGGCCCGCTAGCAGGGAGGCTCCGTGGCAAACCGCGCTGACGCGGCCCACGGCCAAATCTCTCGGCGAAATGGTGTGCAGGGCGTCGTCGTGATTCACCCCGAATTCACGGCGCTCTGGCTCGGGTGGCGCAAGCTCTCCGAGTCGTCGATACGGTGGAAGGCGTTCTGGGTCGAGGCTGCGTCATCCCTTTACGGGGGTGGCGTAAGAGCGACCTTGGTCATGCAGGTCGTCTCCGAAGGCGGCGCGGCAACGCGACGAAGTCGGAGCCGCGGGCAGCGATGTCCGCGGGTGGTCCGCGAGTGAAAGCTCGGGGATTCACGCTCGGTCGGGTCGCGGGGCGAAAGCCACGCGATGCGACGAGCTCTCACCGGATGGTGCCGGTTGGGGGTGCCTGCAGACGACGAGGGAACGTCAGAGATCGGCGCTAATAGAATCGGTCAAGGCTCCTCCAGGCGTAACAAGCCGCGGGGGGTCCGCATGCAAGTGGCTAGCAACCGTCGAAAGGCGGGTCTCTTACGGGAGCTCGGGCTCGAGAGAGCACGGGTTCGGTCGATGGAGTCGGTCGAGAGGCCGTCCACGGAGAGACAGGGCATGCACCGGTCGGCGTCGTATCGAAGCTGGTGGGCGGTAATTCCCCCACCGATCCTCCCTGGCTCTGGTGGCGCGAACCACACGGGGCTCGTTGGCAAGGGCATCGACTCCAACCGATGACGCGTAGCGCGGCCACGGCAACTCCGGAAGCGGGAGAGCCGAGCCGTCTACGAAAGGCGTGTGAGTCGGCGGGCGGCTAGAAGCCGCCGCCTAGAATTGGGGCCAAGCGGCCCGTTCCCACATCGCAAGCAACTTCCACGAAGGGCGGCCCGGGCAACCGGTGTCCGCCCTCGTGCTTTTTGT
>DATIQP010000141.1:0-4059 GCA_035470765.1 Polyangiaceae bacterium
AGCGCGCACGGCACCGCCACGCCGTTCAACGACGCGGCGGAGTGGAAGGCGATCCGCGCGACGCTGGGCGACGAGGCCGCCGCGCGCGTCGTGGTGCACCCCTTCAAGGCTCAGATCGGTCACACGCTCGGCGCCGCCGGCGCGCTGGAGTCGCTCGCCGCCTTGGATGCGATGCGCCGCTGCGTGCTGCCCGCCGCGGTCGTTCCGCCTGCGCGCGATCCGGAGACGCCCGCCCGCCTGCTCGAGCGCGCCGAGCAGGGCTCGCCCGAGCTGGTGCTGAAGCTCTCGGCCGCGTTCGGCGGCGCCAACGCGGCGCTCGCGTTGCGTCGCACCGATCCGGGTCACCGCCCGCGCGGGGACCGCGCGGTCTACCTCTCGCCGCCCGCGCACGTCGCCGCGGTCCCCGCGCTCGCGGAGCTCGCGCGCGCGACCGGCGTCGCGGCCGAGCGGCTCGCGCGCGCCGACGAGCTGGTCCACCTCGCGATGGCCGCGCTCGCCCGCCTGCCGGGCCCCCTGCGCGGTGCGGGCATCGTGGTGGGCCACGCGTACGCCACCGTCGACGTCAACGACCGATACTTCCGGCGCGTGCTCGAGCGCGGCGACGCGAAGGCGGCCGAGCCGCGCCGCTTCCCGTACACCTCGCCCAACGCCGTGGCGGGCGAGTGCAGCCTCGCCTTCGAGCTCACCGGGCCCAACGTCGCCGTCGGGTCCGGCCTGCACGGCGGCGTGGAGGCCCTCGTCGTCGCGGTCGATCTCGTGCGCTCCGGCGTGGCCGATCGCGTCGTCGCCGTCGCGGTCGACGCCCCACGGATCGCCGCCCGCGCCATCGCGTCCGCGGCCGGCTGGCCGATCCCGTGCGACGGCGCCGTCGCCGTGCTCGTCTCCAGCGCCCCGCTCCCCGGGTCTCGCAGGATCGCGCGCACCGAGTCGGCGTCGTCGGGTGCGCCCGTTGCGCTCGCGCGCGCTCCCGGGCACGAGGCCCTCGTGCCGCTCGCTGCCGGCGCGAGCACCGTCGGGTGCGCCTCGCCTTGGGGAGCCTACGCCTGGGTCGAGTGCGACCCCGCCGGCCCGAGCTAGACCGCCCGCACGACCTCGAACGCGCGCTCGTACTCGTCGATGAGCGGGTGAGGCGCCAGCGCCCGCGCCAGCGTGAGCAGCAGCTCGAAGCGATCGATCTGAGCTTCCTTGCCGCGCCTGAACATCGCCCAAGGATCGCCGTGCTCGCGCGCGCACACGGCGATCGACTCGAAGTTGTCGATCTTGTCGGCCAGCGTGATCGCCTGCGCTTCCCACGGCTCGTTCGGGAAGCGCTCCAGGTAGAGGCGCTTGCGGACCTCCCAGGGCTGGCTCTTGTCCTCCTCGCTCACGTCCCGCACGAGCGACGCGACCCGCTCGCCGAACCGCGACGCGAGCTCCTCGAAGGACACCCCACAGTCCTCGATCGTGTCGTGCAGCGCGCCGGCTGCCACGACGTCCTCTTCGAAGCCGTGGCGTGACAAAATGGCAGCCACACCCGCGACGTGGCTCGCGTAGGGGATCTCGATGTTCGGGTACTTGCGCTTCTGCGCGCGGTGCCAGTAGGTGGCCCAATCGAGGGCGCGTTTGACGAGCAGACTCATGGTGGGGAGAACCGAATTTGACCCATCCTGAGCCAAACGGTAGCTTGGCGCGATTTCTGCTAGGGAATACCGCCGTAATGGGGTCGTTGTCGAGGTGACGATGCGTAGGTTTGCGTTTGGCGTGGTGGCTGGGCTGCTCGCGGGGTGCGCGTCGACGTACATCCCGAACACGAACGTCGAGGACACCTCGGAGAACCGCAAAGTCATCGAGTTCTGCGAGGGCTACCGCCACGCCATCGAGGAGAGGGACTCCGCCAAGCTCCTCGCGATGATCAGCCCGCGCTACCACGGCCGCAAGATCGGGCTCTTCAGCGACGACGACACGGACTACGACGTGCTCAAGAACCTGCTCACGGACCGCTTCTCGCAGACGAGCGGCATCCGGTACGAGATCAAGTACAAAGAGGTCGTGTACGCCGAGAACAACCACGTCTATGTAAACTACAAGTACTCGGCGAGCTACCGCGTGCCGACGGCGCACGGCGAGGAGTGGCACCACAAGGTGTCCGACAACCAGCTGGATCTGGTCCCCGAAGGGCAGGGCTTCAAGATCATCGCCGGCATGTAGCCTTGGCCTTCGTCCTCGCGCACGTCTCCGATCTGCACGTCTCCACGTTCGGCGACACGCTGCACGATCGCACTCGGATCGTCCGGCGCAGCACCCACCCCGCGGACGCGAGCCCGCTTCGCTACGAGGAGGTCTGGGCGGAGGCGGGGTGGCGCGTGCTGCGCGAGCGCGGCAAGAAGGCGGGCCGCGCGCTCGCCATCCTCGACCCGGAAGGCTACGCCCACGCGCCGCCGCCGCGAGGCGACTTCCCCGAGCTCCGCGATCCGCTCGAGCGGGCCGCGGCGAAGGCCTGCCGCCTCGAAGCGCGACGAGCCACGACGCTCGCGGGCTCGCCGCCTTCCGACGGCGCGCTCGCGCTGCTCGCCGAGGCCACGCCGCGCAACGCCAACGTGCGGCTGCTCCGCGCGATGCGCGTCGTCGAGCAGGCCGGCGTCGACGCGGTCGCGATCACGGGCGACATCACCGACGACGGCGACGGCTACGACATCGTGCTCGCCGCCTGCGCTCCGTGGCGCCCTGCTCGGATGCTCTTCGCCGTGCCCGGCAACCACGACCGCTACCTCTTTCCGTTCTCCGGCAGCACGCGGCCCAAGCCTACCGCTGCCTCGAAGGCCGAGGCGTGGCGCGCCTTCGCGCACGAGCTCGACCTGCCGCTGCAGCCGTGCGGGGCGTACGTCAGGCCCATCCCCGAGGCCGACGCGGTCGTGCTCGGGCTCGACACGTGCGCGCGGCCGCAGCGCCGCTTCTTCCGCCACAACGGCGCGGTCGGCCCGGAGCAGCTCGCCTTCGTGGAGGAGGTCGGCCGGCTCCCCGAATGGCGCGACAAGAAGCATCGCATCGTCCTCCTGCACCACCACGTGGTGCCGCTCCCTCACGGCGTGGGAAAGCGCGCGCCCACCGAGATCGGGATGCGCCTCGACGACGCGAGGACCGCGGCGGAGGCCTTCGATCGCATCGGCGCCACGCTCGTGATGCACGGACACCGCCACGTCAGCGAGGAGCGCCAGCCCGCGGGCCTGCACTTCACGCTGCTCGCGGCCCCGTCGCTGACCCTCGGCTGCCGGAGCGGCGACGGCCCGTCGTTCTGGCGAGTGGAGCTCGGCGAGCACGTCTACGCTTCGCGCGTGCGCATCCCGGTCGAGGCGGTCGAGGAGGACGAGCTGGAGCCCGAGCAGGAGCTCGAGCCCGAGTAGTCCCTACGTGGACTACTGCCCCGCGTCGGCGTCCTGCACGACGCCGGCATCGACGGGGATCAAGAACGCGCAGGCGTCGGACTTCTCGGGCGAGTTCACGATGGTGCAGTCCGTGGCGGCGTTGATCGCGTCGACGCACGCCGTCACCTGGTTCTTGTCGGGCGCGACGGTGGTGACGAGCCCGTGGAGGCACTGGTCTTCGTAGTAGCGGATGCAGTCGTCCACGGGGCTGGTCGAGTCGCTGCGCCGGGTCGGGAGCGAGACGTTGCACGCCACGACCCACCCGCAGCGCGCCTGCTCGATCTGCATGCAAGCGTCGACGCCGACGGCGCCCGGTCCGCAGGCGAAGACCGCCCCGGCGAAGGCCGCGCCGAGAGTGGCGGAGGCGAGCACGCCGCGCACGAGGGCGGCTTTTGGCGCTCCGCGGATTCCGAGCATGACTCTTCCGCTACTACGCTGCGTTCTGGGCGGCCAAGAAAACCGCGTGCTAAGGCAGAAGTCACTTGAACCGATCGAGTCTTGACCGAGAGCTGGCGTGGACATGCGGCAGCGTGACTCCGCGGCCGAGCCGCCGCATTGCGGCGTCGATTCGACTGAGAGGCCAGAAGCCCGGCGGCTTGGGCATGCCAACACGGCACGTGCCGGTCCCGCCGGAAGTTTCTCGCTGCCGCTTGTTGGC
>DATIQP010000142.1:0-4464 GCA_035470765.1 Polyangiaceae bacterium
GAGGATCTCGCCTTTGACATCGACCGTGATCTTCTGCGTCAGGTCCCCGCTCGCGATCGCCGTCGCCACCTTCGACACGTCGCGCAGCTGCACCGTGAGGTTCGACGCCATCGCGTTGACGTTGTCCGTCAGGTCCTTCCAAGTGCCCGACACGCCCTTCACGTCGGCCTGACCTCCGAGCTTTCCCTCGGTGCCGACCTCCTTCGCCACGCGCGTCCCCTCCGCGGCGAACGAGCGGAGCGTGTCGACCATCGTGTTGATCGTGTTCTTCAGCTCGTAGATCTCGCCGCGTGCGTCGACGGTGATCTTCTGCGAGAGGTCGCCGTTCGCCACGGCCGTCGTCACCTTGGCGATGCTGCGCACCTGGGCGGTGAGGTTCCCCGCGAGGCCGTTGACGTTGTCCGTCAGGTCCTTCCACGTGCCCGACACCCCCTTCACGTCGGCCTGACCTCCGAGCTTTCCCTCGGTGCCGACTTCCTTCGCCACGCGCGTGACCTCGGCCGCGAAGGACGAGAGCTGATCGACCATGACGTTGATCGTGTTCTTGAGCTCCAGGATCTCGCCGCGCGCGTCGACGGTGATCTTCTGCGACAGGTCGCCCTTCGCGACGGCGGTCGTCACCTTCGCGATGTTGCGCACCTGCGCGGTAAGGTTCGCGGCGAGGCCGTTGACGTTGTCCGTCAGGTCCTTCCACGTGCCCGACACGCCCTTCACGTCGGCCTGGCCGCCGAGCTTCCCCTCGTTGCCGACCTCCTTCGCGACGCGCGTGACCTCCGCGGCGAACGAGTTGAGCTGATCGACCATCTCGTTGACGGTCGTGCCGATGCGACGAAACTCGCCGCGGACGGGGCGGCCGTCGATCTCGAGGACCATCTTCTGCGAGAGGTCCCCGCGGGCGACGGCGGTGATGACGCGAGCGACCTCGTTGGTCGGCGCGACGAGATCGGCGATGAGCTGGTTGACGGCGGCCATGCCGTCGGCCCAGCCGCCCTTGGCGGGGCCGGCCGAGCCGCGTTCGTGCATCTTGCCCTCTTGACCGACGACCTTGCCGACTCGCACGACCTCGCCGGTCATGTGCTCGTTCATGGCGATGATGTCGTTCACGAGCTCGCCGACGCGGCTCAGGGCGCCGCCTGGCCGAAAGGTGAACCGCACCGTGAAGTCCCCTTGCTTCACCGCCGTGAGCACCTCGACGAGCTGGTCGGCCTCCTTCGTCACGGCCCCGGCGCGCTCGGACGATGCCGATGGACCGTTCCCGTCCGTCTTGTGACGGCGGGCGCCGTTCCTTCCGCCTGCGTCGGCCCGGACGCGGGTCGAGGGCCTCTCAGCATCGATCTTGCTCGCCATGCTCACCTCGCCCGCGGCCCCATTCATGCAAAACAGCAGCCGCCCAGCGCAGCGCTTCGAAACACGATGAGGGAACGCGGAGCGAGTGGCAAGATTCCCCACGTGCTCCGGTGCGATTTTCCCCGCGACACGTGGGACGGGGCGAGCTTGTCGCACATGCGGCTCGATCTCCCAGCTCGCGAGCGAGCGCGAAGGGAGCGTTTTCTGCCAGCCATGGCTGCGGGCCGCTCGGCGGACGGACGCGACGCGCGGGAGACGCGCCCCGCGGGGCGAGCGAGCTTCGCCGGCACCAGGCGGCACGATGGTTGCCCTACGAGACGATGTGACCGTCGAGCCCATGCGCAACCCATCGTGGAGCGATACGCAGTTCCGGCGGCTCGTCGAGAGCATCCGCGACTACGCGATCTTCATGCTCGACCCGCAAGGCCGCGTGGTCACCTGGAACGCCGGCGCCGAGCGCATCAAGGGCTACACGCCCGACGAGATCATCGGCCGCCACTTCTCGTGCTTTTACGAGCCCGCCGACGTGGCGAGCGGCAAGTGCGAGCGCGAGCTCGAGATCGCAGCCCGCGAGGGCAGGTTCGAGGACGAGGGCTGGCGGGTCCGCAAGGACGGCTCCCGGTTCTGGGCGAGCGTCGTCATCAACGCGCTGCGGGACGAGAGCGGCGAGCTGGTCGGCTACGCGAAGGTCACACGCGATCTCACCGAGCGCATGGAGGCCGAGCAGGAGCGAATCCGTCTCGCGCGGGTCGGCGAGGCGAACCGCATCAAGGACCAGTGGCTGGCGAGGGAGAGAGCCGCGCGCGACGAAGCCGAGGACACGCGACGTTGGCTCGCGACGACGCTCCACAGCATCGGCGACGCCGTCCTCGCGATCGACTCGAAGGGAAACATCACGCTGATGAACCCCGTCGCCGAGCGGCTGACGGGCTACCGCTTCGAGGAGGCGCGCGGCCATCGGCTGGGTGAAATCTTCCATGTCGTCAGCGAGGAGACGGGCCAGCCGCTCGAGAACCCGACCGAGCGCGTCCTGCGCGAGGGCGTCGTCGTGGCCCTGGCGAACCACGCGATCCTGGTCCGGCGCGACGGCACACGGACGCCGATCGCCGACAGCGGCGCGCCCATCCGTGACGGCGCGGGGCGCGTCCACGGCGTGGTGCTCGTCTTCCGCGATGCGACGGAGGAAAAGAGGAAGCTCGACCACGAACGATTCCTCGCGGAGGCGACGGCCACGCTGTCCTCGTCGCTGGACTACCGCGAGACGCTGGCGCGCGTCGCCAACCTGGCCCTCCCGCACCTCGCCGACTGGTGCCAGGTCCACGTCGTCGACCAGTCATCGGGTTCGCTCGAGCAGGTCGCGCTGGCCCACGGCGATCCAGAGAAGGTGCGAATCGCGCACGAGCTGCGCCAGCGGACGCCGACCGATCCGAACGCGGCGCGCGGCGCCCCCCACGTCGTTCGCACCGGCCACAGCGAGCTCTACGCGGACGTGAGCGACGAGCTGATCGCCGCGGCGGCCGCGTCACCCGAGCGCGCGGAGCTCCTCCGAGCGCTGCACCTGCGCTCGGCCGTCATCGTCCCGCTCTCGACGGGCGCGCACGTGCTCGGCGCGATCACCCTGGCCTTCGCGGAGTCGAACCGCCGCTACGAAGCGCGGGACGTGCCGTTCTTCGAGGAGCTCGGCAGGCGTGCGGCCATCGCCATCGACAACGCGCGGCTCTACTCGTCCGAGCAGCGGGCGCGCGAAGGCGCCGACGCCGCGAACCGGAGCAAGGACACCTTCCTGGCGACGGTGAGTCACGAGCTGCGCACGCCGCTGAGCGCCATCCTCGGCTGGGCGAGGATGCTCCTGCGACACCCGATGGAGCCGGCCAAGCAGACTCGCGCGCTGGAATCGATCGAGCGGAGCGCCGTGGCGATGGCGAAGCTCATCGAGGACTTGCTCGATTTCTCGCGCATCGTCAGCGGCAAGATGCGCGTCGAGCCGCGCCCGGTGGACCTCGCCGAAGTGGTCGGCAACGCGATCGACGCGATCGGTCCGGGGGCGGAGGCCAAAGGCATCCGCATCGCGTCCTCGATCGAACGGGGCGATCGGCCCTTCATCGGCGATGCGAGCCGGCTGCAGCAGATCGTGTGGAACCTGGTGAACAACGCGGTCAAGTTCACACCGCCGGGCGGGACGGTGAGCGTCGCGCTGCGACCGGCGGGCGAGTCGCTGGAGCTCACCGTCTCCGACACGGGGATGGGGATCGACGCGGGCTTCCTGCCGCACCTGTTCGATCCGTTCCGCCAGGCCGAAGATGGGGTGTCGCGCACCAGCTCGGGCGGGCTGGGGCTCGGGCTCGCCATCGCGAAGCACCTCGTCGCGCTGCACGGAGGGACGATCACCGCCGCGAGCGACGGCCCCGGCAGGGGGTCGACCTTCGTCGTGCGGCTGCCCATGTCCTACCTGACCGTCGGGACCGCGCCCAAGCCGTCGGCCCCCGTCCGTCGGGCACGGTCCGCGCTGCCACCGCCGCGCCTCGACCGGCTGCACGTCCTCGTGGTCGAGGACGATCAGGACACGCGCGATCTGTTGCGAGAGGTGCTCGAGCAGTTCGGCGCGAAGGTGACCTCCGCGGCGAGCGCCAGCGAGGCGATGACGAAGATGGGGAACGGCCACCCGCCCGACGTGCTGCTCTCCGACATCGGGATGCCGGGCGAGAGCGGCTACGACCTGATCCGGCGCGTGCGCGCGCTCCCGGCGAACAAGGGTGGGAACGTGGCGGCCGCCGCCCTGACTGCGTACACCCGGCCCGAGGATCGCAAGAACGCGCTCGAGGCCGGCTACACGATGCACGTGCCGAAGCCCATCGACCCCGCCGAGCTCGCGCGGGTGGTCAACTCGCTCGCGGCCGATCGACGACCGGGCTCGGACCCCGGCCTCGCGCGCTGACCCTCGACGATCAATGGAGCGTGTGCCACTGCCCGTCGTGCTCCACGGCAGGCACGCCCGACAGCGGCCGCATCGCGAGCGCGTCCTCCTCGGCGGCCGCGGCGCCGACGACCGTCGCGCGCAGCCGGCGCTGCTCCTCCTCGGCCTCCTCGCGCTCCCACCGCTGGAGCGTCTCCTTCGTC
>DATIQP010000143.1:0-14460 GCA_035470765.1 Polyangiaceae bacterium
CGTCGAAGGACGCGAACGGAAATCGTCACAGCTGGCCGGTGCTCGCCGCAGCACACTGATATGGTCCGGCGCTTCGCGCCGATTGCGCTAGCTTAGGCCTTCGATGGACGAAGGCCCGGCCAAAGTCGCTTGCGAGCACGCCGAGCGGTGCGGCGGCTGTCCGGCGATCGAGCTTCCGTACATCGATCAGCTCTCGCTCAAGCGCGGCCGTGTCGTCTCGGCGCTCGCGCGCTACACGTCGCTCGAGCTCGTCTACGCCGACCCGGTCCTGCCGGCGGATCCCGTGCGGGCGTACCGGACGCGCGCCAAGCTCATGGTCGCCGCTCCGGGCGTGGTCGGCCTGTTCGCCAAGGGCGGCGGTCACGAGGTCGTCGACGTGCCCGGCTGCCAGGTCCTCTCCCCGGTGCTTGCCCGCGTCACGCAGGCGGTGCGCGAGCACCTTCGCGCGCACGGAGCGGAGGACGGGCCGCTCGCGCTCTCGCGACTTCGCGCGATCGACGTGCGGGAGCTCTTGCCCGACCGCGACGGGGCGGCCACCGCGCTGCTCACCCTCGTCGTGCATCGCGCGCACGAGAAAGATCTCGCTCGCCTTCGAGACGTCGCCGCGGCGCTGATGCGCAGCGTCCCCGAGATCGTCGGCGTCGCGGCGAACATCCACGACGGCGCCTCGCCTCAGGTGCTCGGAGCCGAGACCGTCCACCTCGCGGGCGCCACGTCCGCGCCGGATCGCGTCGGCGCCTCGGTGCACATGGCGACGTTCGGTTCGTTCGTGCAGGCGCATCGCTCGCAGGCAGCTCGGGTTCACGAGCTCCTCGCGACGGGCCTCGGCCTGCGGCGACGCGCGGGCGACGCGCGGCCGCGCATGCTCGATCTCTACTCCGGGTCGGGCGCCATCGCCTTCGCCCTCGCAGAGCTCGGCGCGAGCGTCACGTGCGTGGAGGCCTTCGGGCCCGCGGCCGAGCGCATCGGGCACCAGGCCAAGCAGGCCGGCCTCGACGTCGAGGCGATCCACGCGGACGCCGCGACGGCGCTGCGCACGCTCCACGATCGCAAGGCCAAGCTCGACGCCGTCGTTGCCAACCCGCCGCGGCGCGGCATCGGGCCTGCCGCGCGCGAGTTGCTCGGCCGCCTCGCGGTGCCGATGCTCGCATACGTCTCGTGCGACCCCGACACGCTCGCGCGCGACCTCGATCACCTCGGCCGGCTCGGATACCGCTGCGCTTCGACGCAGCCGCTCGACATGATTCCGCTCAGCGACGAGGTCGAGACGGTCGCCGTGCTCCGGCGCGCGCCGCTCCCCGCCCCCAGGATCCTCTACGAGGACGACACGGTGCTGATCGTCGACAAGGCGCCCCACGAGCCGACGACGCCGCAGGCGGAGTACGGGGGCTCGCTGCTCGGCCGGGTCCGCAGCATCCCGGGCGCCGCAGGCGCCGTCCCCGTCCACCGCCTCGACGTGGGCACGAGCGGCGTGTGCATCTTCGCGCGGACGCCCGAGCACGCGGCCGCGTGGAAGGGCTCGCTCGGCTCCGACGCGACGCGCAAGGTCTACCTCGCGGGCACGCGCGGCGTCGTGCCGAGCAAGGGCACCATCGCCCGCGAGCTGCGCGACGGCGACACCGTCCAGACGGCGCGCACGAGGTACCGCCGCCTCGCCGTCTTCGCGGGTCACGCGGTCGTTCGCGTGATGCCCGAGCAGGGCCGCACGCACCAGATCCGCCGGCACATGGCGCAGCTCGGCCACGCGCTGCTCGGCGACGACCGCTACGGCCACGCGCCGACCAACCGGCACTTCGAGGAGAAGTACGGCCTCGATCGGACGTTCTTGCACTGCGTCCGCCTGGAGATCGAGCAGCCGTTCTCGAAGATGCGCCTGGTCATCGAGTCGCCGGTGCCGGGCGATCTCTCGACGGTGCTCGAGCGCGCCGGCGGCCCCGGGACGCTCCGCTTCCTCGAGGCGAAGCAGGCGCTCGGCCGAGCGGGGACGTCGAGCTACCCGCCGGGCACGCCCAGCGCGGTTCCGCCCTCGCGAGACTCGTCGCGCGGCCTCGCCGAGGCTCCTCGCGCGGAGCTCGTGGGCGACGACGACGAGCCGCGCTGACGGCCGCCGCACCGCGAGGGCTCAGCCCACCCGGACGGCCCCGAGCTCCACGCACAGATCGGCGACGAGCCCCTCCAGCTCGCGCTCGCGGCTCGCCGGCGACGCGAGGACGAGCTCCCCGCCGTGCTCGCCGAAGACCTGCGCGACGCCGTCGTGAGCCTCGACGATCGCCTTGAGCAGGACCACGTCCGCCGCGCGCACGACCACCTTGCGCGTCACCATCCCCTCGCCCACGCACGGCGGCACGGATTTCGGATTCGGCCTGTTCACGTCACCCCAAGGGATCGTACTGCTCGGTTTCGCGCTTCGAGACGCGCGCGTCGAGCCACTTCTGGACGTGCTCGACGAGGCGCTCCACGTAGCTCTCGAACGGCGGGCAACGTATGTCTGTATCCTGCAACAATTCCTCCGCCGCGCTCGCGTCGTACGTCACGGGCAGCACCATCGCCTCGAGGAACGCGCGCGGGCTCTGCGCGATGCGCTCGAGGCCGGGGGCCCGCAAGAGGGCGCGCGTGAGGTTGGCGGGCAAGAACCCGGTCGGCACGCGGCGGCCGCCCGCGCGCGCCACGAGCTCGAACACCCGCCGCGGCGGCAACGGCGCGGGGTCCACCAGGTGGAAGGTCCGGCCGATGGCGCGCTCGTCGCGGCCGATGTGGAGGGCCGCCTTCGTCACGTAGTCGATCGGCACCATGTTCAGCGCGACGTCCGAACGAGCCGGCAGCGGTAGCGCGAAGTCCGGCGGCGCGGCGAGCATCAGCAGGATGAGCAAGTACGGGCCCTCGAGCCGGTCGATCTCGCCCGTCCGGGAGTCGCCGACGACGATGCTCGGGCGGAGCACCGCGATGGGCACGTCGTTCATCGCGCGCCGCACGATGCGCTCCGCGCGCGCGAGCGTCTCCTCGACGACGTTGCGGAACTTCTGCCCGCAGTCGAGCTCGCGCTCGTACACGACGCCGGAGCGATCGCCCGACACCGACGCCGACGAGTGGACGACGAGGCACCGCAGCCGCTTGCACGCGCGTGCGAACTCGAGGATCTCGCGCGCGGCCCCGACGTTGACCAGCTCCGCCGCAGCGCGGTCCGCGCCGAGGTAGTTGACCTGCACGCAGTGGTGGATGCGATCGACCTCGGACGTCAGGCTGCGGAACTCCGCGCCCGAGAGGCCGAGGTCCATGGCGGCGGCGTCGCCGAGGGTGATCTCGACGCGGCGCCTCGCCTCGAGGGGCATGGCGTCGAGGGCGGCGCGCGCGTCGTCCTCGAGCTTGGCGTGGACGACCGCGTGCACCAGCGCGCGGCCGGGAGCGGCGAGCAGCTCCTCGCACATGCGCCGCGCCCGGAACGACGGAAACCCGGTGAGGAGGACGACCTCGTCGTAGCCGGTGCGCATTCAGCCTCTCACTGGCAGTAGTGCGCGCCGACCGCGGCGAGCCAAGAGCCGTAGTTGCCCTGGTACTGCTGCGGGCTGCAGAACGAGGCCGGACCGAAGAGCGCCTGGCCGACGCACTGGCTCTGGAACAGGTACGTCTGGCACTGCCCCTGGAGCACCTGCTGGTCGCACTGCTGCACCGCGCTCTGCGGGCACTGCGAGCAGCTCTGGGTCTCGCAATCGGTCACGCAGCCGGTGTCGTGGTTGCACGTGCTGCCGACGTACGGGCTCACGCAGTTGAAGATGCCGACGCCGTCCTGCAGGGCGTACTCGAACGGCGCCAGGCACTTGGCGCAGGTCGCGTCGATCTGCGGAAGCGTGGCGAAGTACGACTGGCAGGCGCTGCTGCCGAAGCCTGTCGAGCAGGCGGCCTTCGCGTCCTGCAGGTCGGTGGCGGAGCACATTCCCTTGGTCACCGCGAGCACGGGCGTCGAGACGCTCGGCGCGCAGCCGCCGTAGGGCTGCGGGCAGGAGCTCTGGCTCTTGCACGTGCGCGGCGTGACGAGCGTGTCGCAGACGCTGGCCTGCGCGGTGCAGTCGACGCACGTGGCGCCGCCCGAGCCGCAGCGCGAGTCGACGAAGCCGGCGAAGCACGTCCCCGCCTGGCAGCAGCCCGGGCAGTTCTGCGCGGTGCACGTGGTGCCGCACGTCCCGTTCTGACAGGTGCCTCCCTGCTGCGCGCAGTCGGTGCAGGTGACGCCCCCGAGGCCGCACTGCGTGTCCGA
This sequence comes from Polyangiaceae bacterium, assembly GCA_035470765.1. Taxonomy (GTDB): domain Bacteria; phylum Myxococcota_A; class Polyangia; order Polyangiales; family Polyangiaceae; genus DASXHD01. Next base: position 4,253 of record DATIQP010000143.1, read on the forward strand.
CTGGCTCGTGATGCACAGGTCGCCCGCGCAGCAGCCCTTGCAGTTGGTCGCGTTGCAGAGCGGCTGCACGTTCACGCACTGGCCCGAGGTCTGATCGCAGAACGCCTTCTGCGCCGTGCAGTCGGTGCAGGAGAGCCCGCCGATGCCACACTGCTTGTCGCTCTCCGCGTTGACGCAGGTGCTCCCGGCGCAGCAGCCCTTGCAGTTGTTCGGCCCGCACGGCGCCTGCTTGCACGTCTTCGCGCTGGGATCGCACAGCTCGCCCGACTGCGTGCAGTCTACACATTTCTGGCCGCTGTTCCCGCAGGCGAGCGAGGACTGGCCCGAGAGGCACGCGGGCTGCCCGTTGAACGTGGTGCAGCACCCCTGCGGGCAGGTGCTGAGATCGCACTTCGGGCCGACGGTTCCGCACGCGTGAGCCTGGCCGTCGCAGAAGTCGAAGCCGTCCTTCTGGCAGTCGGTGCACGCCGCGCCGCCGAAGCCGCACGCGTTGAGCTCGGTGCCCGTCCGGCACGTGCCCGAAGGATCGCAGCAGCCCGTCGGGCAGGTGGCGGCGTTGCAGCCGCCAGCGTCGGGGTTGGCGTCGACCTTCGCGTCGGGCCCGCCGTCCCCCCAGGTGTACAAGCCCAGATCGGAGCGCCCGCACGCGGCGACGGCGGCGAGCGCGGTGAATGCGGCGACGACGAAGAAAAAGCGAACGAAGCGGCTCATGAGATCCTCGGCCTAGTCTAGCCTTTGAGCTTGCGAAGCGACAGGCCGACGGCCAGCTCCGTCGCGAGCACGAGCACGATCGCCGCGCCCTGGGGCCAGTCGAGCGTGTGCCCGACCAGAAAGCCGATCAGCACCCCCGAGGTGCCCGCGAGCATGGCCCAGCCCGCCACGCCCGCGAGCGAGCGCCCGACGATGCGACCGGTCGCCGCGGGGATGACCAGAAAGGCGCTCACGAGCACCACACCCGCGAGGCGAATCGCCGCGACGACCACGGCCGCGAGGATCGCCAGGAGCGCGCTCTCGAGCCACCCGACCTGGATGCCCGAAAGGCGCGCGAGCTCCTCGTCGAACGTGGCGTAGGCCATGCGGGTCCAGGTGAAGGCCAGAAACACGAACGTCACCGCGGCGATCCCGAGGATGATCCAGAGGTCGTCCTGGCTCACGAGCAGGATGTTGCCGAACAGGAGGGACTCGGGGTCGAACGTGGCCTGCGTGCGCTTCGCCTTGCGCAGCAGGACGATGCCGAGCGCGAAGCAGACCGCGAACAGCGCCGCCATCGCGACGTCGGAACGCAGGCCTCCCTTGCGACGCAGCGCGCCGATGCCGATCGCGGCCGCCGCGGTGAACGGGATCGCGACCGCGAGAGGCGACGCGAGCCCGAGGAACATGCCGAGCGCGATGCCTCCGAACGCGGCGTGCGAGAGCCCGTCACCCAGATAGGCGAGGCCGCGCGCCGTCACCAGCACGCCGAGCACGGCGAGCAGGGCCGCGAGCAGCGCGCCGCAGGCGAGCGCCCGCTGGAACAACGGGATGGAGAGGTAGTCGAGCAAGCCAGTCTCTCTTCCTATGGCAAATCGAGCGAGGCGAGAAGCTGACGAACGAGCAGCCCGGTCGTCCGGAAGGTGAGGCGCGCCTTGCCCTGGTCCTTCGCGAGCGCGAGCACTTCGGCGTCGCTCCGCGGCGACGCGCCCTGCGACAGCGGGCGGCCGACGAGAGCCCAGGCGACCTCCGGGCCGAGCGCGTTCAGCGCGGATGCGACGGCCGGATCGTCCCCGTAGCGGCGGGCGGGAGCGAGCGAAGCCAGCAGCGCGTCGCAGTCGAGCCCGCCGCCGAGGTCGACCTCGTCGCTGCGCGCGAGCCAGCCCACGTCGAGCTGCAGCCCCTCGCGGGCCGCGTGCGCGCGCCTGCCCGGGCCCAGGCCCGGGAAGTCGTGCGGGTCGATCGTCAGGCTCTTGACGCCGAGCGCGTCACGCAGCCACCCGCCGAGCCCCGGCTTGCGGGCCAGGTCGAAGGTCTTGTCGACCACGGGCAAGAGCTTCTTCGGGTCGGGCGCGGCGAGCCTCATGATCACGCCGGTCGCGGCGCCTCCGCGAAACGACACGCTCGCCCAGTCCCCGCGCTGCTCCGCGGCGCCGAGCAGGAGCGCGGCGAGCTCGTCGCGCTGCGCAGCCGGGACGCGATCGCCGAGCGTCTCCCCCAGCGTGCCGGAGGCATCCTTCGCCGTCGCGACGCGCTCGGGCGCGCTCGTTCGCCAGAAGAGGGTGAAGAGCGCGTCGGCGTCCTGCGCGGCGAGCGGAGCGGTCGAGCCCCCGTGGAGCTCGTCGAGCCAGTGCGCGGCTGGGTTGTCGCCCTCGAGGGGCGTGAGATCGACGCGCAGCGTGACCGCCGCGTCGTCGATGTCGAGGATCGCCTCCGCGCTCTTCATCGCCGCGAGCGCTCCGAGGTGTCGATCGACGACGGTCTGCAAGGCCGCGACGAGCCCTTTGGGGTCGGCGAAATCGGGCGCGCGCCCGCCGTGGGCCTTGCGATCTTCGTCGTCCTTGTCGAGCAGGTACTTGCGGAGAGAGCCCCAGCGCCGATCGAGCGACGCGTGGAGCCACCCTCCGAGCCCCGCCTGCGTTGCCGTCGCGGAGATCGCGGCGGAGCTCGGCGGCTTCGTCGGCAGCGTACGGTACGCGTACGGGCCGAGCTCCTCGAGCGAGCGGCGATCCGGCGCGACGAGGATGAAGGCGCGCGACAGGCCGATCCAAGCGCCCGACGGGCTCTGCGGGCGCAGGATCTCGAGCGCGCCGGACTTTGCTTCCGGCGCGAAGCGCGGCGCCGACGCCTCCGCGCCGAGGAGAAGCTCCCGCGCCCGTGAAGCGCTGGCCACGTGTGCCGCGATGACCCAGTCTCCCTCGCCGAGCGCCGCGTAGGCGGGCAGCGATCCGTCGACGCTCGCCGCGAGCTCCGGCTCGCCCACGTACGCCGCGAGCACTCCGCCTAGCGTCGGCGGCGCGAGCACCAGGAAGCCGCCCACCGCCGTCTGGGCCTTCCGCCAGGTGGCGTCGGGCGTGGCGACGACCGCCTCCGCGACCAGGTTCTTCGGCGCTTCGACGGGGGGCTCGGGTGGCGGCGGCGGTACGTCGACGGGGGCGCGTTTGCGCCCCAGCAAGTACCAGGCGACGAGCGCGGCCGCGAAGACGACCGCCACGACCCAGAGCTGCCTTTTTTTCACGAGGACCGCACGTTACCAAGGTCGCAGGCGGGCATCTTCCCAAAACACCTGTCGGTGGTAAGGTGCCGGGCTGCGCGGCCCACGACCGCGCCAGCCGCCGAACAGGTACTGCCATGATCGACCAGGTCCACAAAGAACTCCAGAGCTCCATCGCCAAAGCGCAGGACGCGCTCAAGCGCGAGCTCTCCAAGCTCCGCGCCGGCCGCGCCACCCCCGCCCTGCTCGAGGGCATTCGCATCGACTACTACGGCACGATGACGCCGCTGGCGCAGATGGCCCACGTCAACGTCCCCGAGCCGCGCCTCATCACCGTCAAGCCGTGGGACAAGACTCAGATCAAGCCGGTGGAGAAGGCGCTGCGCGAGTCCGACCTCGGCCTCAACCCGCAGGCCGACGGCGACATCATCCGCATCCCCCTCCCGCCTCTCACCGAGGAGAGGCGCAAGGAGTTCGTCAAGATCGCGCGCAAGTACGGCGAGGAGTGCAAGGTGTCCGTCCGGAAGGCCCGGCACGAGGCGCTGGACATGCTCAGCCAGATCGAGACCGATGGAGAGGCCAGCGCGGACGAGGTGGATCGAGCCAAAAAACGTGCCGAAGAGCTCATCGCCGAGGCCACGAAGCAGGTCGATGCTATTGTCGGAAGCAAGGAAAAGGACATCATGGAGGTGTGAGCCCACGGCCTGCGCCGTCGACCACAATCCTTGACACCCATGAGACCCGATGAAATCCTGACAGAGCGATGCCCGTCGTGGGCGTCGACTTCGAAAGAGCGGGAGCTACTCCGTTGATGCGGGCAGTCGCCTGGGGTCTGACGGACGTTGGGCTCCAGCGAGAACACAACGAGGATTCATTCGTCGTCCTCAACGAGTACGATCTGTACGTCGTCGCGGACGGGATGGGTGGGCACCGCGCGGGCGATGTCGCGTCCAAGCTCGCCACGGAGACGATCTCCGAGTTCTTCCGTTCGACGGCCAACGACGACGTGACCTGGCCGTTCCACTTCGACGCCAACCTCTCCGAGGAGGAGAACCGGCTGCTCACCGGGATCCGCGTCGCGAACCGCCAGATCTTCGAGCGGAGCACGCGCTCCCGCGAGTACCACGGCATGGGCACGACCGTGGTCGGCGCCATGTTCAGCCCGCGCAAGGGGCGGATGTACATCGGCCACGTCGGCGACTCGCGCTGCTACCGCGTCCGCAAGGGCGAGATCCAGCAGCTGACGCGCGATCACTCGCTGTTCAACGACTACCTGCTCGCGATGCCCGACCTCACCGAGGAGCAGCGCCGCGAGCTGCCGAAGAACGTCATCACCCGCGCGCTCGGCATGCAGGACCAGGTCGCCGTCGATCTCCAGAATGACGAGAGCCAGCACGGGGACACGTACGTCCTCTGCTCCGACGGCCTCTCCGGGATGATCACGGACGAAGACATCCTCGCCATCGTGCAGACCGCGCCCGACATCCGCGAGGCGTGCCGCAAGCTCATCGAGCGTGCCAACGAGCACGGCGGCGAGGACAACATCACCGCGGTGCTCATCCACATCGAGGACGAGACCCTCGGCGTGACGGCGCAGAGCTCCTCCGTCACCGACGAGAGGCCTCCGGTGTCCGCCCGCGCGACCGCCCCGACCGAGGCCCCTCCCCCGGCGAGGAGCAAGGCGCCGCTCGACATCTCGGCCCCGACCAATCCCGTTCCCCAGATCGTGGTGCCTCCGGTGAGCGGCGAAAAGAAGGACGATGCGGGCGGCTTCGGCGACGAGCCCACCCTCCCGGCCATCGATCTCCGCAAGGCCACGGGGGGGGACATCGGCGACGAGCCGACGATGCCGGCCATCGACCTCTCGAAAGAGCTCAAGCAGATCAAGAAGCCCGAGCAGTAGGAACGCGCCGCTCGCTTGACCGACTTGCGGCTCCAAGCTAGAGCACGCGCCGGCCCTTCATGGTCAAGTACATCTTCGCCGTCCTCGGTTCCTTCTGCGTCTACACCATGTCCGGCCTCGGCTACGCCGGCATCGCGTTGCTCATGGCCATCGAGAGCGCCTGCATCCCGCTCCCGAGCGAGCTCATCATGCCGTACGCCGGGGCGATGTCCGACGCGGGCGTCCGCGCCGCGCTCGGCGCCCAGTACGGCGTCACGCTCAGCGCCTTCAACCTGGTCATCGCCGCGGTCGCCGGCGCCATCGGCTGCAACCTGGGCAGCGAGATCGCCTACTGGGTGGGCGCGACGGGCGGCCGCAAGGCCATCGAGAAGTACGGCCGCTACGTGCTCATCAGCAAGCACGAGCTCGAGATCGCCGACCGCTGGTTCTCGAAGCGTGGCGAGCTGATCATCCTCCTCGCCCGGCTGCTCCCCGTCGTCCGCACCTTCATCGCGTTCCCCGCGGGCGTCGCGCGGATGAACCGGGTGAAGTTCCACGTCTACACGTTCGTGGGGTCGCTGCCCTGGTGCCTCGCGCTCGCGTACGTCGGCCAGCGCCTCGGCCAGGAGCTCCTCAAGGAGACCTCGCCGCTCAAGCACTTCATGCACCGCTTCGACGCGGTCATCGCCGCCGCCATCTTCGTCGCCGCCGGCTTGTTCATCCGCTCGCGCCTGCGCACGCTCAAGGCGTATCGCGACGCCGACGACAAGAAGCAGAACGACGACAAGGACGGCCCGCTCCAGAAGAGCGCGACCCCCGACTCCGCCAGCTGAGTGGTATCATCCACTCCGAGGGGGAGAGTGGATGATGACGATGCGTTCGCTCAGGCTCGGCCTTCTCGCCGTCGCGGTCTCGATCCTCGCTGCGGCGTGCGGGGGCAAGATCGACGGCGGCACGAGCTCGGGCGTGGACTCGGGCACCGATTCGCAGTCGGGGCCCCCGGCCTCGTGCAAACCCCAGGGCGGCCCTTGCGCGAGCGACTACGATTGCTGCATGGGCACCTGCGTCGGCGGCGCTTGCACCGGCGGGACGAGCTGCGCGCCCACCGGGGCGAAGTGTTCGACCGCGGCGCCGTGTTGCTCGCACCTCTGCGATCAGGTGTCGGGGTTCTGCGCGCCCAGCGCTCCCCTGCCGAACTGTAGGCCCGACGGGGCGCCCTGCGGCTCGCCTCTCGAGTGCTGCACCCAAACGTGCATCGGCAACGTCTGCGGGGGAAAGGCCCCGCCGCCCTCGTGCCAGCCCGCCGGCTTGCCGTGCTTCGGCCAGGGCAAGTGCTGCAAGATGTGCCTCGGCGACGTCTGCGGCGAGCCCACCTCCGACGGTGGCCCGTTCGTCTGCCCGACCACGAGCAACAAGCTCTGCGATCAGTGCGTGGGGCAGGCGTGCTGCGGCGAGATGCTGAATTGCGGCACGTACTCCAGCTGCAGTCAGTGGCTGGCCTGCATCCATCAATGCGAGCAGCAGGGCAACACCGCCTTCGCCTGCGCGCAGAACACGTGCGGCGCCCCTTCGATGCCCGCCGAGACCGCGCTCTATGCCTGCGTGCAGCAGAAGTGCTCGACCGCGTGCAACACGGACTAGGCCCGAATCCGCCGCCCGAAGTGGTAAACTCTCACTCCTGAGGGGAGCGGATGATGCTTTCACATAGGCTCGGCTTTCTCTTCGCGCTTGCCCTCGTCGCCGCGGCGTGCGGCGGGAAGATCGACGACGGCACGGACTCCGGCGTCGACTCGGGCACCGATTCGCCATCGCCGCCGCCCGTGTGCAAGCCGACGGGGAGCCCGTGCGCGGTCTCGGTCGATTGCTGCGCGGGCGCTGTTTGCCTCAACGGCTACTGCGGCACGACGCCCCCGACCTGCACGCCCGACTACGCGAAGTGCTCCACGTCGTCGCAGTGCTGCTCGCAGTTCTGCGATCCGCAAACCGGGTTCTGCGAGCCGAGCTCACCTCCTCCCCCGCCCTGTCAGCCCGACGGCACGCCCTGCGGGTCGTCCTCGCAGTGCTGCTCGCTGGTGTGCAACGCCGGCACCTGCCAGCCCCCGCCACCGCCGCCGCCTCCCTGCAAGCCCGACGGCTGGTCATGCATCAGCGCCGGCGAGTGTTGCTCGAGCGTGTGCGGAGGCAACGTCTGCGGCGCCATCGTCGTCGACGGTGGCCCGATCGTCGACAGTGGCCCGATCGCCTGCGGCTCCACCAGCAACAAGGTGTGCGATCAGTGCGTGGCGAAGAGTTGCTGCCCGCAGATGGTGAGCTGCGGCAACGACAGCACGTGCAGCCAGTGGCTGGGCTGCGTCCAGAGCTGCGAGCAGAAGGGCAACAGCGCCTTCTGGTGCATGCAGTACGCGTGCGGCTCCCCTTCGACCTCGGCGGAGGCGGCGCTGTATTCGGCGCTGTATACTTGCGCGCAGCAGTACTGCTCCACGCCGTGCACCACGGACTAAAGCCGCTCTGCCCGCTGAGTGGTAGGCTTCACTCCTGAGGGGAGTGGATGATGCATTCGCCAAGGCTCGGCCTTTTCGTCGCCTTTTCCGTCGTCGCCGCGGCGTGCGGCGGGAAGATCGACGACGGGACTGACTCCGGCGTCGACTCGGGCACCGACTCGCCGTCGCCTCCGCCCGCCTGCAAACCTCTCGGCGGCTCCTGCAACGTCACGAGCGACTGCTGCGACTCGACGTGCGTCGGCGGAGTCTGCACCGCGGCGCCGCCCTGCACGCCCGACTACGTGACCTGCTCGACCTCGTCGAAGTGCTGCTCGCAGATCTGCGATGCGACCGGCTACTGCGCGCCAAGCTCGCCTCCCCCGCCCCCGTGCGAGCCCGACGGCGCGCCCTGCGGCTCGTCCTCCCAATGCTGCTCGCAGCTGTGCGGCGGCGGCTACTGCGGCGGCGTGCAGCCTCCTCAGTGCCAACCCGATGGCTATGCGTGCGTCAGCGCCGGTGAGTGCTGTTCGAACGTCTGCAACAACTTCTGCGGCGCTGCTAGCCTCGACGGTGGCCCGGGCTGCGCTCCCGCCAGCACGAAGCTGTGCGATCAGTGCGTGGCGCTCAGCTGCTGCGCTCCGTGGCAGACCTGCATCGGCACCTATGGCTGCGGCACGTGGTTGGCCTGCGTCATCAACTGCCAACAGAAGGGCTACAGCGCCTTCTGGTGCACCCAGAACGCGTGCGGCGCGCCTTCGACCTCGGAGGAGTCAGCGCTGTATGCCTGCGCGCAGCAGTTCTGCTCCACCCAGTGCACCAAGGACTAGCCTCGTTTTCCGCGATCTTTTCCGCTAGATTTCCCCCATGGCGCACCATGTGACGCCGGGCGTCCCCACGCCCGGCGAACGGAATCGGGAAGCACGTACGGATGAGGCCCTTTCAGGTGAGATCCCGCCGGATCTCGCGGCCATCCGCGCGGCCAAGGAGGCCTGGCGCAAAGGGCCCGTGGCCGCCGCCGAGGCGAAGATGCCCCCGCGCAGGGACCACTTCACGACGTGGAGCGACATGGACGTGCCGGACGTGCTCACCCCCGCCGACGTGCCCCAGGACTACCTGCGCGAGCTCGGCCTTCCGGGCGAGTACCCGTACACCCGCGGCGTCCAGCCGACGATGTACCGCAGCCGCCTCTGGACGATGCGCATGTTCGCCGGCTTCGGCACCCCGGAGCAGACCAACGCGCGCTTCCGCTACCTGCTCGATCAGGGTCAGACGGGCCTCTCGACCGCCTTCGATTTCCCGACGCTCATGGGCTACGACTCCGACTCGCCGCGCTCGCTCGGCGAGGTGGGGATGTGCGGCGTCGCGGTCGACACGCTGCGCGACATGCAGGTGCTGTTCGACCAGATCCCGCTCGATCGCATCACCACGTCGATGACCATCAACGGCCCGGCGATCGTCCTGCTCTGCTTCTACATCGCCCTGGCCGACACGCGCGGCATCCCGCGCGACAGGATCGGCGGCACGGTGCAGAACGACTGCCTCAAGGAGTTCATCGCGCAGCACGCGTGGCTCGTTCCGCCGCGCCCGGCGATGCGCATCGTCACCGACATGATCGAGTTCTGCAGCAAGGAGGTCCCTCGCTGGAACACGGTCTCGATCAGCGGCTACCACATCCGCGAGGCCGGGGCGACGGCGGCGCAGGAGCTCGCCTTCACCCTCGCCGACGGCATCGGCTACGTCGAGTCGTGCCTCGCGCGCGGGATGAACGTGGACGAGTTCGCGCCGCGCCTCTCCTTCTTCTTCGACGTGCACAACGACTTCTTCGAGGAGATCGCCAAGTTCCGCGCCGCGCGCCGCGTCTGGGCGCGGCTCATGAAGGAGCGCTTCGGGGCGAAGAAGGCCGAGAGCCTGAAGCTGCGCACGCACGCGCAGACCGCCGGTGTGTCGCTCACCGCGCAGCAGCCGTACAACAACGTCGTGCGCGTCGCGCTGCAGGCGCTCGCGGCGGTGCTCGGCGGCACGCAGTCCCTCCACACCAACTCGCTCGATGAGACCTACGCCCTGCCGACGGAGGACGCGGTCACCATCGCGCTGCGCACCCAGCAGATCATCGCCGAGGAGAGCGGCGTCGCGAACACCATCGATCCGCTGGGCGGCGCATGGTTCATCGAGGACGTCACCAACCGCCTCGAGGCCGAGGCGCTCGCGTACATCCGCCGCATCGACGAGATGGGCGGCATGGTGAGCGCCATCGAGAAGGGCTACCCGCAGCGCGAGATCGCCGCGAGCGCCTACCGCTTCCAGCGGCAGCTCGAGGCGGGCGAGCGCGTGATGGTCGGCGTGAACAAGTACGTCGCCGAGCAGGAGAAGGCTGCCATCCCGATGCTGCGCATCGACGACGCCGTGCAGCGCCAGCAGATCGAGAACCTCCGCGCCGTGAAGGCGAAGCGCGACGCGGGCAGCGTGCGGGCATGCCTCGACGCGGTCCGCGCCGCGGCGACCGGCGGCAAGAACCTGATGCCGCCCATCATCGACGCGGCCAAGGCCTACTGCACGCAGCAGGAGATCTGCGACGTGCTCCGCGAGGTGATGGGGACCTACACCGACCCGGCGGAGTTCTGAGCGAGGGTGGCTGCGGCGACGGCGCGGCCCTGCTTGATGC
>DATIQP010000144.1:0-1611 GCA_035470765.1 Polyangiaceae bacterium
GGCGCTTGGCGTACGGCGCGCCGCTCGCGCCGGTGATGCCGAGAACGATCTTCCGGACGCTCACGTCTGGCCTTTCTGCGCGACGACGATGCCGGCCATGCCGAGCGTCAGGTCGTAGCCGCGCACGCTCGCGAACCCGGCGCGCTCGCAGAGCTCCATGAACTGCCGCCGGGTCAAGAACTCTCCGACGCTCTTCGCGAAGTAGGCGTAGGCCCCGCGATCGCGCAGGAACAGGGCGCCGAGCGCGGGGAACGCGTGGCTGACGTAGAGCCGATGGAGCGAGCGCGAGAGCGGTCGCTCGTGCCGGAACGCTTCGAGGACGACCAGGATGCCGCCCGGCGAGAGCACGCGGAAGGCCTCGCTCACGAAGCGGTCGGGTGCGGCGACGTTGCGGACGCCGAAGCCGCACACCGCGCCGCCGAAGCCGCCGTCGGGGAGCGGCAGCGCGCACACGTCGGCGACCAGCGTCTCGACGCGAGGAGCCTTCGCGCGACCCCGCTTCATCATCTCCTCGGCCACGTCCACGGCGACCACGCGCTCGCCCGGGAACGCGCCCGCGAGCATGGCCGACAGATCCAGCGTGCCCGCGCACAGGTCGAGACGCGCCCCCGCGGGCGACGAGCGAAGCTCCGCGATCGCCCGGCGACGCCACCGCTGGTCGAGCCCGCCGCTGATCAGCCGATTCAGCAGGTCGTAGCGGGGAGCGATGCGGTCGAACATCGCCCGGACCCCCTCGGTGTGCTCGCGAGGATGGTCCCGGCGCGACTCGAGCGACGGAAGAGGTTCAAGTGCTGCGCCCATTGGAACTTTCAAATGTTTTTGAAGCATTCGAGATGTAGGCGGGCGGCCTGCTCGGGTCAAGCCTCGCCCCACCTCGGTCCGGCCCTTACAATCGGGGCGTGCGGCCCGGTGACCACCCCGAATTCTTTCGCTTTCCCGCCCCGGAGGGCCGGTCGCGCGAGAGCACCATCCGACTCGACGCCGAGGGCCGCTTCTTCCACGACGGCGCCGTCGTCGAGCACCCGGGCCTCGCCGCGGCGATGCACACCTGGATCGCCCTGCACCCCGACGACGGCCGCTTCATCCTCACGAACGGCTACGACTGGACCTACTTCACCGTCGACGACGCGCCGTACTTCGTGCGCGCGCTTCGCATCGAGCCTAGCCACGCGACGCTCCTCTTGAGCGACGGCACCGAGGAGCCCTGGGATCCGACGACCACGACGCTGAAGGAGGACCGGCTCTACGCACGGGTCAAGTCCGCGGTGCGCGGAGGCCCGTTCCGGGCCCGCTTCCTCCGCCACGCGCAGGCCGCCCTGACGGAGATCCTCGAGCTCGTGGACGGAGCTCCCTGGGTGCGCATCGGCGGGATCGCCGTTCCGCTGGGCGTGCCGGCGCGCTGAACGCGGGTGCGGTTTGGCGAGATGTCCCGGGCGCGTTATATACGCGGCCGTGACCTCCATGCCGCGCCGAGTTCTGCCTGCGGAGGGCGAGGTGCTCGCCGGGAAGTACCGGATGGTACGGCGCCTCGGCGAGGGCGGGATGGGGGTCGTCTTCGAGGCGCTGCACATGCGCATCCAGCAGCGCGTGGCCATCAAGATGCTGCTCCCC
>DATIQP010000145.1:0-7202 GCA_035470765.1 Polyangiaceae bacterium
GGGGCGCGGCCTGATCCCGGCCGCCGAGCTCGGCGTCGCGCGCGGCACGGATCTACGGCGAAACTTCCCCGAGGGGACGGAGCTCACGGCGAAGGTGCTCGAGACGGGCGACGGCAGGTTGAAGCTCTCGGTGCGCGGCGCCAAGGACGCCGCCGAGCGCGCCGACTTCGAGGCGCACAGGGAGAAGGCAGCCGCGCCGGCCAGCTTCGGGACGTTCGGGGACCTCCTCAAAAAGAGCCGCAAGTAGCGTCTCCGCCTCCGCCTCCGTGGGACGGCTCGGTCCTGAGCTCGGTCGGCCGTCAGCTCCAGGTCTGATGGTGGTCCACCACCAGCAGGTGGTACGCCGCGAGCGCCAGCATGGCGCCGATCATCGCGACGAAGAGGCTCCAAGGGTTGAGGCCCGTGACGCCCGCCCTGACGATGAGGCTGAACAAGAACCCAAAGGCCACGGCGCCGACGATGCCGAGGAGGACGTCGGGGAGCACCCCCTCACCCGCCCTGTCGGCGAGCTTGCTGGCGACGAAGCCCGCGATCAGCCCAAGAACGACCCAGCCGAGGAATGACATGACGCGCTCGCTTCGATGGAAATTCGAAGCATCTTCCGCACCACGCCCGGGCCGTCGGGCCCCGCCTCCACATGAGCTCGCCCCCTCGGTATAGTGGCGGGTCGATGTACTCCGTCGCGAACAAGGTGGGTAACCTCCTCGAGATCCGCGTGGCGTCCCCCCTCTCCATGGAGGACGCGATGGCGCTCTTCAAGCAGATCTACAAGACCTTCGCCCGCGGACGGATGTCGCGGGTCATCGTCGACGCACGCGGCCTGCGCATCGTCGACCCGGCGGTGGTCGACGCCGTCGTCATGATGATGCGGCAGGACAATCCGTCCGTGGAGCGCAACGCGTTCCTGGTGCACGACGGCGCGCTGCTCTTCATCCAGATGGAGCGGATGTTGAAGGAGCTCGCCGTCTCCAATCGGAAGTCGTTCCAGAAGCGCGTCGACGCGGAGCGGTGGCTCGCCGAGGTGTGCACGCCGGACGAGCGCGCCCGCCTGTGGCGCTTCCTCGACGAGGGCGACTGAGCCGTCACGGAGCGAGCAGCGGCGTCCAGCGCGGGTCACCCATCTCGACGAACGACACGGCGTCGTAGACGCGCTTGGACACCTCGCCGTCGAACGTGTGGCCGCGGTGGCCCGCCGAGTAGCACTCGAAGGCGAGGCCGGCCATCGCGGGCGTGGCGGCGGCGCACCAGCGCTCGCACGACGCGGTCGCGCACACCACGGCGACGGCGCGCACGCCCGACTGGCGGATGGAGCTCGCGACGGCGCGCGCGTCGAGAGGCGTGTGACCGAGCTCGACGAGCACGCCGGCGTCGAACAGATCGGGGCGCTTCGCGAGGACGAGCGCGCCGAGCGTCGCGGCCTGCGACCATCCGCCGTAGAGCGCGCGGCCGTCGCTCACCCACCGGCCGAACCGGTCGCGCACGAGGGCGATCGCCTGCTCCGCCTTCGAAGCGATCTGATCGACCGAGCTCCACGCGAATCCGTCGGCGAGCGGCACGCCGCGCGGGCACACGACGAACGCGCGCCCGCCGAGCGCTCCGAACCACTCGGCACACGCCCAGTCCGGCCGGTCTTGCGCGCCGTGGAGGCCGACGACGATCGGACGCCTCGTGGTCGCGCCGGTCGGCGCCGCGACGTACGTCGGGACGCCCGCGTCGTCGGTGAAGGTCTGGAACCACCCGCCGTCGGGAGCGAGCGGCGCGAGCCCGACCGCGCGAGGAGGGACCGCCGGAGGCGGGCTGGAGGCGTCGGCGCTCGACGCGGGCGCTGCGCCGCCCTCCGAGTGACACGCCGAGAGCGAGACCACGAGGCAACCGATACGGAGCATCGCCGGCGCCGCAGACATTGCAAAGGATTATGGGGGCGCCGGGCGTATGATCAACCCATGAGCTCCCCCGTCCACACGGGACGCTGTCTGCGTCGCGAAGGCCGCGTGGTCGAGGTCGAGCTCGGGCCAACGACGGCCGCGGGCGTCCACTTCCCCGTTTCGCGGGCCTTCGCCCTCGCGCTGCTCCACGAGGCGGCGACGTGCACCATGTTTTCGCAGCCTGGCGTGCCGTGGCCCCGGCGCGCGGCTCCTCCCCCGCTCGAATCGGCGCTCACGTTCGCCGAGGTGCTCGCGATGTCCTCCATCGAGCGTCAGGACTTCGAGAAGGAGCGCACGGTCGACCAGTTCGTCGCGTCGGCGCAATACGTCGCGACGCGCAACTGGACGCCTTCCCTCTGGCGCCGCGACGCGCGCGGCGCCTTCGTCGATCCCGGCGTCTCGCGGACGGATCCGCGCGCCCTCGCGGTGCACCAAGCGCTCGACACGCTCTACGACGACGTGGCCGAGCGCGCCGACGCGTGCGACGACCCCGACCAGCGGGCGCGCCTCGAACGAGAGCAAGCGCCGCACGCGACGCTTCGCATCGAAACGACCGAGCCGCGGTGGTGCGCCCACCTCGAGGCGGCGATGATCTGGGACGTCTACGCGTTCGACTACGGCGCGGCCGACCTTCTGTGATGAGGAGCGCCGTGCGCAGGTTCGTCGTCATCGGGCAGACGGCCACGGCGTCGCCCGAGTTCTCGCTCGACGATCTCCCCGGGTCGAGCGGACGGCTCGACGTGCTCCTCCGGTGCGTGCGCGCCGCGCTGCTCGTGTCGCACGGGGTTCGCCCGGACACGGTGGCGTACCTCGTCCTCGGCGGCGGCCCGCGGGCGCCTCGCACGATCAAGATCGACGGCGCGGCCGTGGAGTACCTGCGCCCGGACGAGCGCAGCCTGGCCGGCGCGATCCGGAGCATGCTCGGCTGGGCCGACGAGCAGACGACGTTCGCCAAGGCGAAGCGCGGCATCTCGATCGCGCGCGGCGGGCTGGACGCCGTCCTCGCCGACCTCGGTCCGTGCGCCGCGTACGTCCTCGAGCCGGGCGGCTGCGACGTACGCGACGCGGCCCTCGATCTCTCGGACGCGGCCTTCTTCCTCGGCGATCACCACGGCTTCGACGACGCGACGCGCGCGCGGCTCGCGGAGCTCGGCGCTCGCGCGGTGTCGGTCGGGCCGGTCGCCGTGCACGCCGACGACGCGATCGCGATCGTGGCGAACGAAATCGATCGGCGGGAACGCTCGCCGCGATGAGCGCGCGCGGGGGCGCGAACGCCGGCGACGTGGTCCACACGACGGTGCCACCCCGGCTCGACTCGCTCGAATGGTCGCGGTGGCACGTGCGCGTCGTCGTCGCGCTCGGCGTCACGTGGATCCTCGACGGGCTCGAGGCGAGCCTCGTCGCCAACCTCGGGCCCGCCCTGCAGGACCACCGCGCGCTCGGGCTCCGCGCCGCCCAGGTCGGGCTCGCGAGCTCGGCGTACCTCGTCGGGCAGGTCGTCGGGGCCCTCGGCTTCGGGCGCCTCACCGACCACTACGGCCGAAAACGCCTCTTCCTCGTCACGCTCGGCCTCTACCTCGCGGCGACCGCGGCGAGCGGAGCCGCCCCGACGTTCGCCGTGTTCCTCGTCCTCCGCTTCTTCGCGGGCGCGGGCATCGGGGGCGAGTACTCGGCCATCAACTCGGCGATCGACGAGCTCGTGCCGGCGCGCCTCCGCGGGCGCGTCGACCTTGCGATCAACGGCAGCTACTGGGTGGGCGTCGGCCTCGGCGCGGTGCTGACGCTCTTGTTGCTCGACCCGGCGCGCGTGCCGATCTGGCTGGGGTGGCGCCTCGCGTTCGGCCTGGGCGCGGTGCTCGGCCTCGCGATCCTCTTCGTGCGGCGCGAGGTGCCCGAGAGCCCACGCTGGCTCTTGCTCCACGGCCACGTCGACGAGGCCGAGGCGACGATGGCGCACATCGAGCGCGCCGCAGGCCAGGAGGGGCGAGCTCCACCCGACGCGATCGCGGTGCGAGTCACGGGGGTCGCCTCCAAGCGCCACGTCCTCCGCACGCTCTTCGTGCGTCACCGCAGGCGCGCGGTGCTCGGTATGACGCTGATGCTCGCCCAGGCGTTCCTCTACAACGCCATCTTCTTCAGCTACGGCCTCATCCTGCACACGTTCCACCACGTCGCACCGAACCGCGTCGGCCTCTACATGATCCCGTTCGCCGTCGGGAACTTCGCGGGGCCGGTCGTCCTCGGCCGGCTGTTCGACCGCTGGGGAAGGCGCGCGATGATCCCCGCGACGTACGCGATCTCGGGCGTGCTCCTCACGCTGACGGGCGCGGCGTTCGTGCTCGGCTGGCTCGACGCGACGACCCAGACCCTCGGATGGTGCGCGGTCTTCTTCTTCGCGTCCGCGGCGGCGAGCTCGGCGTACCTCACCGTGAGCGAGCTCTTCGGCGTCGAGCTGCGCGGGGTGGTCATCGCCATCTTCTACGCGTTCGGGACGCTCGCGGGGGCCGCCGCGCCTTCGCTGTTCGGTCGCTTCGTCGACTCGAAGGACCCCCTCCACCTCTTCGAGGGCTACGCGCTCGCCTCGGCGCTCATGCTGCTGGCCGCGCTCGTCGCACGCGTCTACGGCGTGGCGAGCGAGGGCCGTTCGCTGGAGGAGCTGAGCGGCTGAGCGCGCGGGGCCAGGGAAGGGCTAGCGCCGCGCGGCATTTCCGGGCGTTTCCTGCCCGTGCCAGTGATGGTGGTGGTGGTGGTGGTGGTAACAGCCGGTCGCGAGCAGCGAGAGGGCGAGCGCGGCTGCGGTGGCGCGGATGGGTCTGGACAGCATGACGATCGAAAAGCAACCGACGTGCCCGGGCGCGCCTGAGGCCCGTCGACCTGCGCGACGATGCGTCGATGCGACTTCGCGCTCGATGGCGCGTCCCCTCGCTCATAACTAGGCGGTTGAAAGGCCTTCTCGGCTCAGCCAGACGGAGGTATTGTGGCCAAAAGAGGTCCTTCCCATGCGCCTATATGCTCTACCGATGATCGCGCTTGCGCTCGCCGCTTGCAGCGACAACAACCCCACCACCGACGCCGGCCCCGACGGCAGCCTTCCCGACGCCAACAAGCCCGACGTCGTGGCGGACGCGCCCTCCGATGCGCCGCAGGGCGATGCGGGCGATGGCGGGGCCATGGCCGTCTCCGGCACGGTCCTCCTCGCCGACATGACGTTCGTCGACCCCGAGGCGGCTGCGGTCGGCGGCGTCAACGGCGGGTACCACGTCTTCAGCTTCAGCAACACGTCCGTTGGCAAGGGCGGCCTCGTCGTGTCGGGCACCTCGCCCATCGGCGGCTGCCTCGTCACGCAGTACGATCCGACGCACCTCCCCAACGGCACGCTCGACGCCAACACCATCACGGTCGCCGACGCGCCGGGCGACTCGGGAGCGACGACGGGCCTCCTGAAGACCGTCGGACCGTGCAACTACAACAGCACGCTTGGCGAGTACCTGTGCGTCTCCAACAACGAAACCGGCCAGGCCGTCGGCGCCGTGGGCACCGACAGCGTCGTCCCCGGCACCGTCACGTTCCAGCTCACGAAGGCCGTCACCGGCGAAAACCTCGTAGGCTCGTATCTGATGGTCAACGGCTTCACCAACCCGGACTACAACAGCGGCGCGTCGGCCTTCCCAATCATCAACCAGCCGGACGCCACCCATCTGATGGTCGTCGATACCAACCACCTCAACGACAGTGGCGCGGCACCGACGGATCTCGCGGAGGCGGCCACTGCCGTCTCCTACACCGTCCTCAACGCCGCCGGCCCCGTCCCGATTGCCGGACAGGCCGCCGATTTCCTGGGCACGGGCTCGATTACGATCAGCAAGCCCGCCAACTCGGTGTGGCCGGCCATCAACTTCACGGCGAGCGTCCCCGGCGATGGCTGGACCCTGACCGATCCGGGCAATCCGT
This sequence comes from Polyangiaceae bacterium, assembly GCA_035470765.1. Taxonomy (GTDB): domain Bacteria; phylum Myxococcota_A; class Polyangia; order Polyangiales; family Polyangiaceae; genus DASXHD01. Next base: position 5,877 of record DATIQP010000145.1, read on the forward strand.
CCGCCCTTCCGCTGACCGGCACCGCCAGCGCCGACATCGTGTTTGGCTGCGGGACAGCAGGCGCGGACGGAGGCAGCACGTGCGGGCCCGAGAGCAACGCACCCGTCAAGATCGTCACGCTCCTCAACGGCCACGCCACGAAGAAGTCCGTGGCCGGTCTGCCGGCGTTCGTGATGCCGACCGACGTTGACGGCACCGACACCTATCTGACCTTCCAGTGCGCGGCCCTCGGAGTTCACTCGGCGACGCTGACGAAGGCGGCCCAACAGGCGATCATCAACTTCAATCCCACGCGAGTCGAGCTCGCGGTGATCAACGGCGCTGGAAACATCCTCACGAGCGGCTCGAACCAGACCAACCTGATCATCGGCCACGCCCTCGTCGGCCACACGACCCACCCGTAACAGCCCGCTTCTTTCCCAGATCGCTGCCGGGCGACGCGTTCGCCCGGCAGCCGTCTGGATGCGCTGCTCTCTCGCGACGAGCTACAATCCGTCCTGATCATGCGGACGGGTGAAGTCGTCGCGAACCGTTTCGAGCTCGACCACCTCGCGGGCAGCGGTGGCATGGGGGCGGTGTGGCGCGCGCGCGATCGCGAGACGGGCGGCACCGTCGCGTTGAAGGTGATGCTCGCGCACACGACCGACCGCGCGCGCTTCGTTCGCGAAGCGGAGGTGCTCGGGCGCCTTCGCCACGACGCGATCGTGCGTTACGTCGCCCACGGCGTCACCGACGACGGCCTGCCGTACCTGGCGATGCAGTGGCTCGACGGGTGCGACCTGGCGACGCGCCTCACGCGCGGTCCGGTGCGACTGTCCGACACGCTCGCGATGGCGATCCACGTCGCGGAGGCCCTCGGCGAAGGGCACGCGCGCGGCGTAGTTCACCGCGACGTGAAGCCGGCGAACATCTTCCTCCCCGGGGAGCGCCTCGAGGACGCCACGCTGATCGACTTCGGGATCGCGTACATCCAGGCCATCACGCACACCACTGGCGCCATCGGCACCATCGGCTACATGGCTCCCGAGCAAGCGCGCAGCGGGAGCTCGCTGGACGCGCGGACGGACGTCTTCTCGCTCGGCTGCGTCATCTTCGAGTGCCTCGTCGGGCGCCCCGTCTTCACCGGGGCTCACGCCGTCGCCATCCTCGCGAAGGTGCTCGTGCACGAGCCTCCGCGCCTGTCGGAGCTGCTCGTCGGCGTGCCGCCGGAGCTCGACGAGCTCGTCGCGCGCATGTTGGAGAAAGAGCCCGCGAATCGACCCGCCGACGCGCGCGAGGTGGCGCAGGCGCTCCGCGCGATGGCCCTCGACCCGAAGAAGAGCCTCG
>DATIQP010000146.1:0-3867 GCA_035470765.1 Polyangiaceae bacterium
TCGCGGCGCCCCGCGGAGCAGATGACCATGACCTCGAGCGATCACCCCACCATGCCCGACCTCGACCGCTTCCGCGCGTTGCTCTCCTCGCACATGGCGAAGAAGGGGCTCCGCTCGACCGATCAGCGCCGGCTCATCGTGGAGACGTTCTTCAAGTCGCCCAACCACGTGAGCATCGAAGAGTTGCTCGCGCAGGTGCGCTCGCAGGACGCGAAGGTCGGCTATGCGACGGTGTATCGGACGCTCAAGCTGCTGACCGAGTGCGGCGTGGCGCACGAGCGTCGCTTCGGCGACGGGCTCGCGCGCTACGAGCTCGCCGACGACCACGCCCACCACCACGACCACCTCATCTGCGTCGACTGCGGGACCATCGTCGAGTTCGAGGAGCCGCGCATCGAGGCGCTGCAAGAGGGCGTGGCCACGTCGCATGGCTACGAGCTGCGCAGCCACAAGCACGAGCTGTACGGCGTCTGCCCCAGCTGTCAGCGCAAGGCGAAGCCTCTCCGCCGGAACTAGTTGCCCTCGATCCGCGCGATGCGCAGCGGGCGCGGCGGCGGCGCGGCGTCGGCGATGGCGAAGGCGCTCTTGATGCGCTCCTCGATCTCCGGCCTCCGCGCGCGCACGTGCAGCGCCGCCAGCGGCTGGCCCCTCTCGACGCGCTCGCCGGGCTTGGCGAGGACCGAGATGCCGACGGCCTTGTCGACCTCGTCCTCGGCGCGGGCGCGGCCGGCGCCCATCGCCACGGCGGCGCGCCCGATGACGAGCGCGTCGGCGCGTTCGACCCAGCCGGCGCGCTCCGCCACGACGTCGAACCGCTCGGGTGCGACCTCGAGGCGAGTGGGTTCCCCGACGACGCGCGGGTCGCCGTGCTGCGCCTCGATCATGCGCTCCGCGACGCGGGCCGCGGCGCCGGAGGCAATTGCATTCTGCAATGATTTCTCGGCCTCCTGGACGGTCGCAGCCTTCTTTCCGAGCACGAGCATCTCGGCGCCGAGCGTCATCGTGATCTCCTTCAGATCGGCGGGGCCGCGGCCGAAGAGCAGCTCGAGCGCCTCGCGCGTCTCGATGGCGTTGCCGACGCTGACGCCCAAGGGGGCGTTCATGTCCGTGAGCCACGCCACGACGCGCTTGCCGGCGCGCGCGCCGACACGGACCAGGGCTGCAGCGAGCTCCTTCGCGCGCGCCTCGTCCTTCATGAACGCGCCGCTGCCGACCTTCACGTCGAGCACGAGGCCGTCGATGCCCTCGGCGAGCTTCTTGGAGAGGATGGAGGCCACGATGAGCGGGATGCACTCGACGGTGGCGGTGACGTCGCGCAGGGCGTAGATGCGCTTGTCGGCGGGCGCCACGTCCTTGGTCTGACCAATCATGCACGTGCCGACGTCGGCGACGGTGCGGATGAAGTCCGCGGTCGAGAGGTCGGTGCGGAACCCCGGGATGGCCTCGAGCTTGTCGAGCGTCCCGCCGGTGTGACCGAGACCGCGCCCGCTGACCATGGGCACCGGGACGCCGCACGCCGCGACGAGCGGCGCGAGGGTGATGGAGACCTTGTCGCCGACGCCGCCGGTCGAGTGCTTGTCGACCTTGAGCCCCGGCACGCTGGACAGGTCGAGGACCTGCCCGGAGTGGACCATCGCCTCGGTCAGCGCGACGGTCTCGGCGTCGGTCATGCCGCGGAAGAACGTGGCCATGAGCAGCGCGGTCATCTGATAGTCGGTCACCCGCCCGTCGAGCAGGCCTGCGACGATGCGTCGGATCTCGTCGGGCGAAAGCTCCTGTCCATCGCGTTTGGCGGCGATCATCTCGACGGTCGAGCGCTCGATCATGCGCCGAGGTTACACCGTCTCCCGAGCGCGCGCGGCTTCGTCTATGCTGCGGGGCCGATGAGGGTCCGCCGTCGCTTCGCCGTGCTCGCGCTTCTCATCGCGTGCGGTTGCGATCGCGAGGACTCGATCGGCGCACCGAGCCCCTCCCCGAGCTCGATCCTGCCGCCGCTCCCCTCCGCCTCGGAAGCTGCGCCGTCTCCGTCTCCGTCTCCGCCGCCGCCTCCGTCTCCGTCTCCGCCTCCGTCTCCGTCTCCGCCTCCGTCTCCGTCTCCGCCTCCGTCTCCGTCTCCGTCTCCGTCTCCGCCTCCGTCTCCGTCCGCCGCCGCGGACGCCGGCCTCGCGTGCGGCAAGAAGCCGCTGCCCGACTGCCCGCTCCAGGGCTGGATGAAGCACAACATGACGCCGCCGATGCAGGCGAAGGACTACCAGGGCCTCGCCGACTCGCTGATGAAGGCCTCCACGTTTGCGCCTGCGGGCTACGCGAACTGGGCGTCGATCGCGAAGGACGGCGCCAGCGCGGCGCGCGCTGCGGACCTCGACGCCGTCAAGGCGGCCTGCCGCGGCTGCCACGATCAGTACAAGAACAAGTACCGCACCGAGATGCGCACGCGCCCGGTCCCGTGACGCGCCGCGCCCTGCTCCCCCGAAAGGCGCGCGGGCCCGGCCGGCCCGAGGGGCGCTTCACCCAGCACCGCCGCATCGAGGGCATGCGCGAGCTGCTCGAGAGCCACGGTCAGGGAGCGACGATCGAGGAGCTCGCCACGGTGATGCGGGTGAGCGTGCGCTCGGTGCGTCGTTACCTGCGCGATCTGCAGGATCAGCTCGGCCTGGAGCCCGTACCCACCGTGCCCGGCGGGCCGAATCGGTGGCGCGTCAAGCCGAGCGAGCGCGGGCGCGCCGTCACCCTGCGGCGCACGCAAGCGTACCTCCTCCTCGCCGCGCGCCGCGCTTTCGAGCCGCTGCGCGGCAGCGCGCTCTTCGACGAGCTCGACGTCGCGCACCGGCAGCTCCAGCAGATCGCCGAGCGTCCGCTGCGAACCGCGCACACGGTCGACATCCGGCCCGACGCGCGCCTCGAGGACCGCATCGTGATCGTGCCGTATCCTGCGCGCTCGTACGCCGAGCAGGGCGGAGAGCTCGACGAGATCTTCCGGGCCGTGGCCGAGCTCCGCGTGGTCTCGTTCCACTTCGGCGGCGAGCGCGTGCGGGTGTGCCCCTGGGTGCTCGCGGTCTTCGGCGGCGACGTCCAGTGCATCGGCCACGACGTCGACAAGCGCGCGGTCCGCAGCTTCCCGCTCGACGGCATCGAGGGCGCCGAGATCCGGCCCGAGCGCTTCGAGCTGCCGGCCGACTTCGACCCCGAGCGCCTCGTCCACTCGCTGCTCGGCCCGGTGGCGCTGCCCGATCGGCGGCGCGCCGTCATCGAGTTCGACGCCCGCGTGGCCGACGACGTGCGCACGCGCCGCCATCACCCCGAGCAGCGCATCGCGACTTCGCGCGACGGCCGGTTGCGGCTGGTGATGCCGGTCGGCGATCGCGAGGCGCTGGTGCGCTGGGTGCTCGGCTTCGGCTCCGCCGCGCGCATCGTCGAGCCCGCGGACGTCGCGTTGCGCGTCCGAGAGGAGCTGCGCGAAGCCCTCCGCAAGAACGGGGGCTGAGCCCCTAACCCTTCAGTCGCGCGCGGTGCGAGGCGACCCAAGGCGACAGCCGGCGGCTCTCGCCGACCTCGGCGGTCTGCACGCCGGTCGCCCGCTCGAGACGCGAGGCGGCGATCGCGACCGCGACCGCGAGCGTCGACCGATCCTGCTGGGGGACCACGGGATAGCCGAGGAGGATGTCCTTGTGCCGATCGAGGAAGCCCGTGTCGTACTGGCCGGCGACGAAGTCGGGGTGCGCGAACAGCTTCTGGTGGAACGCGAGGTTGGTTCGGATGCCCGTGACCACGTACTCCTCGAGCGCGCGGCGCATGCGGGCGACCGCGCGCTCGCGCGTGGGCGCCCAGGCGCAGAGCTTCGAGATGAGCGGGTCGTAGAAGCTCGAG
>DATIQP010000147.1:0-3865 GCA_035470765.1 Polyangiaceae bacterium
GTTGTCGAAGAAGAACTGAGCGGCCTGGCTGGTGAAGCCCGTCTGCGCGAGGCGCGGCGGCGAGGTGCAGCTCCCGATCACGGTGCTGATCGCCGTGACCGCGCAGGCGGAGGTGGCGCACGAGGCGAGGCTCTGCGGCACCGTGAGCCGGTAGATGTTGGCGCCCCACGTCTTGCCCGCGGAGTACGAGCCGACGAGCAGCTCCGTGAAGCTCAGACCGACGCCGAGCACCCCGAGCGCGTACGGCTTGGTGTCGTCGGCGACGCTCCCGGTCGCGGAGCCCCAGCCGAAGGAGGCAGCGGACTGTCCCAGCACCGAGCGGGCGACGAGCGTGAAGCCGCCGCCCGAGGTGGTCATGTCGCAGTAGGCCGTGTAGACGGAGGCGTCGCCGGGGCGCAGCTCGTAGGCCCCGCTCGGCGCGCTCGGATCCTGCGCGTGCATGTCGACGCAGCTGGCGTAGTCGTCGCACACGCCCGCCGTGCAGCGATGGCCGGGACAGGCCGCCGGGGTGCACCCGGCTTCCACCACGACGTCGGCGGGAGCATCCGGGGTCGCGTCCGGCCCGGAGTCGGGCGCGGCGTCCAGCGTGGAGTCGGGCGCGGCGTCGGACGGCGGCGACGCGTCTCCTGGCGGGGCCCCGTCCAGCCGAGCGTCGGCCGAACCGTCCGCGGGGGGGTCGAAGATGGTGAAATCCTGCGTACAGCCGGCGGCGACCGTCGAGCAGAGAGCGAACGTGAACGCCACGCGGCGCATTGTCCCCGGATGATACCAGAGAGTGCCGGCTGGGCAGCTCCATGGTACTTTCGTCCGCATGGATGAGGGGCGCGAGAAGCGCGTGAACGACCGGGCGGCGATCACGCTGCGGGTCGATTACAAACGCCTGAACACGTTCTTCGCCGACTACACGAAGAACATCTCGAAGGGCGGGACGTTCATCAAGACGAGCAAGCCGCTCGACATCGGCACCGAGTTCGTCTTCGTCCTCTCGCTGCCCGCCAAGGATCAGCAGCTCAAGCTCAAAGGCAAGGTCATCTGGATCACGACCGAAGCCGAGGCGGCGCAGGGCAAGGGAGAGGGGCAAACGCCCGGGATGGGGATTCGATTCTTGTTCGAGGACGAGAGCGAGCGGCAGGCCCTCGACGACATCGTCGAGCAGCTGATGGCGGACGCGCTCGGCTCGCACATCTCCGGCAAGCTGCTCGCGCGCAAACCGACCCCTGGCGCCGACTGACACGCCGCCCTACTGTGGCGGCATGGCTCCAATGGACCTCGAGGCCGAGATTGTGCGCCTGAAGAAGGAGCGCAACGCGGTGCTCCTCGCGCACTACTACCAGGAGGGGGACATCCAGGACGTGGCCGACGTGATCGGCGACTCGCTCCAGCTCGCGCAGGCGGCGAAGAAGACGAACGCGGACGTCATCTGCTTCGCGGGCGTGCACTTCATGGCCGAGACGGCGAAGATCCTGAACCCGGACCGCATCGTCGTGCTGCCCGATCTGACCGCGGGCTGCTCGCTCGCCGACGGCTGCCCCGCCGACCGCTTCGCGGCGTGGCGCGAGAAGTACCCCGGTGCGGTCGCCATCTCGTACATCAACTGCTCGGCCGAGGTGAAGGCGCTGTCGGACTACATCTGCACGTCATCCAACGCCGAGAAGATCGTCCGCGCCATCCCCGAGGACAAGACCATCCTCTTCGCCCCGGACAAGAACCTCGGCCGCTGGCTCGAGAAGAAGCTCGGCCGCAAGATGGTGCTCTGGCAGGGCAGCTGCATCGTCCACGAGACGTTCAGCGAGCGGAAGATCATCGCCCTCAAGACGCGCCACCCGGACGCCGAGCTCCTCGCCCACCCCGAGTGCGAGGACGCGCTGCTGGCGATGGCGGACTACATCGGCTCGACGACGGGCATCCTGAAGTACGCGCTCGCGAGCCCGAAGAAGGAGTTCATCGTGGCGACCGAGCCGGGCATCCTGCACCAGATGCAGAAGCAGGCTCCAGAGAAGGTGTTCATCCCCGCCCCGCCCGAGGCGAACTGCGCGTGCAACGAGTGCCCGCACATGAAGAAGAACACGCTCGAGAAGGTGTACCTGGCGCTGCGCGATCTCACGCCGCGCATCGAGATGACCCCGGCCCTGCTCGACCGCGCGCGCGTCCCGATCGAAAGGATGCTCGCCCTGAGCGTCTGACCGGCAGTACGCGGCGTTCGGCGTCACTACCGTCCGCGCCAGCCCAGGCGTAGGATCGACCCATGCAGCCGCGGACTTTCTTGATGCGCGCCGGCGCGCTCGGCGCGACCAGCGCGGTGCTCGCGGTGGCGTGCGGATCGCGCACCGGGCTGCTCGCGCCCGAGAGCCCGCCCGACGCGACCGTCGACGTCTCGATCGATCACCCGCAAGACGGGCCGCTCATCGAGGGCGGCCCGCTCGACGTCACCACCGACTGCCCCGACGCGGGGCCGTACTGCGAGCCGAACGACCTCGGCTACGTCTACCAGTGCGGCGTGCGGACGTTCCAGTGCAGCTCGCTCGAGCAGTGCGAGAAGGGCAAGTGCGTCAACCCGTGCGTCGACACGCTCGGGCAGGACACGTCCAACGGCTGCGAGTTCTACATGGCCGAGATGGACATGGTGCCGGAGGCGGCGGGCGTCTGTTACGCCGTCTTCATCGTCAACCAGTGGAAGACGGGCGAGCCGGCGCGCATCGAGGTCGACCGCGGCGGCGCCCCGCTGCCGGTCGATCAGTTCGCGCGCATCCCGAGCGGCTTCGGCACCGGCATCACCTACGGCGCCTACGACCCACAAGCCGGCCTGCCGACCAACCAGATCGCCGTGCTCTTCCTGTCGCGCGATCCGGCCGCCGAGAACGACCCCAACACGATCTCGCCGCGGCGGCTCGCGTCGTGTCCGCCGGGCGTGACGCCGGCCGTCGTCGGTGACGCGTCGCTGCACGGCACGGGCAAGGCGACGGCGTTCCACATCAAGACGAACGTGCCCGTCGTCGCCTACTCGATGCTGCCGTTCGGCGCGGGGCGTGCGCGCGTGACGGGCGCCACGCTGATGCTCCCGACGAACGTGTGGGGAGACAACTACCTCGCGGTCAATGCGTACACCGCGCCGACGAGCTTCACCGAGGACCGCGCCGGGCCGACGATGTTCATCCTCGCGCAGGCCGACAACACGACGGTCAGCATCAAGCCCGTGACGAACATCGTCGCGGGCGGAGGCTTGCCGGGCACGCCCGCCAACACGACGGGCAGCTACACGCTCAACAAGGGCGAGTACGTCCAGTTCACCCAGCCCGCCGAGCTCACGGGCAGCGCCATCCAGGCCTCGGCCCCCATCGCGGTCGTCGGCGGCTCGACGCTGATGGACGTGCCCACTTCCCGCATCCGCGCCGACAGCGCGCACCAGATGCTGCCGCCCATCAAGGCGCTCGGCCACGAGTACGTCGGCGTGCGCTACCGCTCGCGCGACACCGTGATCGAGGAATACTCGCCGTACCGCATCGTAGGCGTCGTCGGCGGCACGCAGCTCTCGTACGAGCCGTCGCAGCCGCCTGGCGCGCCCTCGACGCTCGCCGCCGGGCAGATGGTCGAGTTCTCGACCAACGCGCCGTTCGTCGTGCGCAGCCAGAACGCGCAGCACCCGTTCTACATGGCGCAGTACATGACGGGCGGCGAGCCGTACGACGGCACGGGCGATCCCGAGTTCGTCTCGATGCTCACGCCGGAGCAATACCTCCCGCGCTACACGTTCTTCGCCGATCCGACGTACCCGGAGACGAACCTCGTCGTCGTGCGCGTGAACGACGCGCAATTCGGGTTCCCCGACGTGAAGCTCGACTGCGCTGGAACGATCGGCGGATGGCAG
>DATIQP010000148.1:0-2972 GCA_035470765.1 Polyangiaceae bacterium
CGCGCGCACGCAGCCCTTCACCGATCCGACGAACTGGGCGGGCTACCTCCACGCGAGCTACGTCGATCACGGCGTCCCGACGGCCGGGTCTCGCCCGACGCGTCCCCCGTCGAGGCGGTCACGTCCCGGTACGACTGGGGCGTCGACCACGTCGGCGCGACCGAGGTCCTTGCCGCGACGACCGACACCGGCCGCCACACGACCGGCACGACCGAATTCTCGCTCGCGATCGCGCCGCAGAACTTCGGTGTCATGTTGCGCCGCAAGCTCGACACGTCGTTCCCCGATCAAACGGCCGACGTGTGGATCGCGCCCGACGACGGCGGGGACTGCTCGACCTTCGCGCACGCCGGCACGTGGTACACGCCGGGCTCGAACACCTGCGTCTTCTCGAACCCACCCGGCGAGACCGATCCCTTCGAGCCGCTCATCCAGACCGTCGATCGCCGATGGCGAGACGACGAGTTTCTCGTCGCGCGCGCCCTCACCGACGGCCACTCGCGCATCCGTGTGCGCCTCGTCTTCTCTGCCGCGAACTTGCCGCTCACGCCCGGCGCGCCGCTCGCACCGCAAGCGTGGAGCGAGTTTCGATACACGGCCTACTCCTGGGCGCTCCCGCCCGCGCCCTGATGGCGCAACTCGCCTTCCCTCGAGCGCGCGCGCCGGCTGTGCGCGGGCCGTCGCGCTACAGGAAGCACCACCCCATGCCCCGGTACGTCGGCACGCGGTCGACGATGCGTGCATTCTGCAACAGCAACACCTCCCGGAACCTCTCCATCGGCTCGCCCGCCTTCGCCGCGCGGAACACCACGGGCGCTCCGAGCGGGATCTCCAAACCCGCCGGCACCTCGAGCGGCGTCTGCACCTCCCCCGCCATCTCCATCGACAACAGCTTCAGCCCCGCCGGCAGCCACGGGAGCGGTGCTTTGTCCGCGCCCACCGAGCCCGACGCGACGTAGCCGCCGCCGCCGCACGTGACGTACTTCGGCGAAGGCCGGCGCACGGCCTCGAGCACGAAGAAGCACGACGGCTCGAGGGCGCGCATGTGCGGGCTCTTGTAGTAGTCGAACAGGTGCGGCTTGTAGAGCCCGCTGCCCGCGGTCACCTCGGTCACGCCGCTCTCCGGCGTCGTCGAGTCGAGCGAGCCGGTGCCGCCGCCGTTTACGAGCGCGAGCTCGAAGCCGTCCTTCTTCAGCGCCTCGACGATGGCGGGCCGCCGCTCGGCGATCTCGGCGACGCTCGCCGACCGGATCCAGCTCTTGACCAGGTTGGCGCTCGGCTCGAACGGGCTGTCGTCGCCCATGCCCGCGACCTGCGCCTCGTAGGCCAGCAATCCGTGCACGACCACGCCCCGCTTGTTCCGGATGCTGCGCGCGAGGGCCAGCACCTGCTCGGCGGTGCGCAGCGGCGAGCGGCGGACGCCGAGGTGCATGCGACCGCCGAGCTTCTCGAGCGCCATGTCGACGCAGAGGACCGCGCGGAGCTTCGTGCCGTGCGCCACGCCGCTCGCGTCCATCGCCGCGGCGGCCTCCTCCGAGTCGATGGCGAGGCTGACGTTCTTCCCCTCGGCGACGAGCCTCGCCAGGGTGTCGAGGTGGCGCTTCTGCAACGTCGGATAGGCGACGAGCAGATCGTCGTGGCCTTCCTTCGCCAGCGCCGCCGCTTCGTCCACGTCGAAGCACATCAACCCGTGCGAGTCGCTCCCGGCGCGGTCGAGCGCGCGCTGGATGAGCGCGGGGACGCGCACGCTCTTGCTCGCGAGCCGGAGCGGCGTGCCGCGAGGCCCGAGGATGTCGAGGTGGCGACCGAGGTTGCGGTCGAACGCGTCGAGATCGACCGCGATGCAAGGCAGCCGTTCGCCCTCGAGCGCTTCGCGTATCTGCTCGTAGGAGAGCGGCACCGCACTAATGTCGTGGAGTTAGGCGCGTCGCGCAACGAGAATACGGCGACGTCCACGTTTCACTCCGAGCTCTCGCCTTCGGCTCGAGCCTGCGGAGTGGTCAGCAGCGAGCGTAGAATCGGCTGAGCGCTCGCTCCTCGTATTCGGCGTGGGCGGAGAAGTGCCTCACGAAGCTCGCCACCAGGCGCGGGTCCGCCGAGCCGTCCTCGGTGCAGCGCGTGGCCGCCCGGCGCAGGCGCTCGTGCGCGGTCATCAGCGAGGTGACGAGCGGCCTCGGCGCGCCCGCGGCCGCGACCGCGGGGAAGATCCACTGCTCCTCGAGGCGCATGTGGTCCATCAGGCGCGGGCGGATGTCCTCCCAGGCGGCGTCCAGCGAGCTCAGCGCCTCGTCCTGATTGGGATCGAGGTCGAGCATGTCGCACAGCGCGGAAAGGTCCTCGAGGGCCGGCTCGAGCTCCTCGTGGCTGAGGAACATGGGGAGGAGCTCCTGGCTGACGGGCATCATGCCCGCGCGTCCAGCACGCCGTATACCAGCGCCAACTCGTCGTATCGACAGCAGCTCGGCCTCACGCAGCCGCAAAGCTTTCGTCGCGACGAACGGCTTGCGTGGCTCGGACTTGTCCGGCGCAATGCCCGTCCGCAGATTAGGATGACCACGCGAAAGGAAGCCTCCCCATGGCCACTGCCTACATCGTCGACGCCGTTCGCACGCCCCGCGGCCGCGGCAAGCCCGGAAAGGGCGCGCTCTCCGGCATCCATCCCCAGCAGCTCTTCGCGCAGGCGCTCGCCGGGCTGGTGAAGAAGTCCGGGCTCGATCCCAAGCGGGTCGACGACGTCGTGGCGGTCTGTGTGTCCCAGTCGGGCGAGCAAGGCGCCAACCTCGCGCGCAATGCCGTGCTCGACGCCGGCTGGCCCATCGAGATCGGCGGCACCACCCTCAACCGTTTCTGCGGCTCGGGCCTGCAGGCGGTGAACTTCGCGGCGATGGGCGTCATGGCCGGGGTGCAGCCGCTCGTCGTCGCGGGGGGCGTCGAGTCCATGTCCCGCGTGCCGATGGGCTCCGACGGCGGCG
>DATIQP010000149.1:0-1916 GCA_035470765.1 Polyangiaceae bacterium
CCGGCGTCGGCCGCGATCTCGAGGAGGTCCTCGGGATCGGCGTACGCATAGGGCGGCACCGCGAGCGCCAGGCCTTGGTGGATGGCCCCGGCCGTCAGCCGGTCCAGCTCCACGCGCGAGGTCTCGAGCATCGGGAGCCCCGCCTCGGCCGCGAGCGCGTAGGTCTCCTTCACGCGCTCGTCGCTCTCGAGGAACAGCTGCACGTAGAGGGCCTTGCCGGGCACCTTCGCGCGCAGCGCCTCGACGACGGCGTTGCGGCCGACGACGAGCTCCGTGCCGTCCTTGCGCGTGCGCACCGACGTGCCGCCCCGCGCGCCGGAGCCGGACGCCGGGGCCTTCTTCGCCACGGCCTCCTGCTGCTTGGCCACCCGCGCGGCCTGCTTCGCCTGGGGGTGCTTCGTCCGCTCGGTGGCCTTCGGCGTCGGGCCCTTGGGCTCGAGGCCCCGGCGGCGCTGGCCGCCGGACCCGACGGTCTGGCCCTTCTTCGTGCCCGTCTTGCGCATGGCGCCCTTGCGCTGGGAGTTCCCGGCCATCAGTCGTCCTTCCCGGCGAGCGACCAGCGTGCGCCGCCGCTCGTGTCGTCCACGACGATGCCCGCGTCCTTGAGCCGGTCGCGGATGGCGTCGGCGCGCGCCCAGTCCTTGGCCGCACGCGCCGCGGCCCGCTCGGCGAGCAGCCCCGCCACGAGGTGGTCGATCGCGCCGCGCAGGCGCTCGTCGTCGCTCGACGAGCCGGCCCAGGGGGTGGCGTAGGGGTTGACGCCGAGGACGTCGAGCATCGCGACGACGAAGTCGCGGTGCGCTCGGGCCAGGACGAGATCCCCTGAGGCGAGCGCGGCGTTGCCGTCGCGCACGTGGTCGTGGACGACGGCGAGCGCCTGCGGCACGCCGAGATCGTCGTCCATCGCGGCGTCGAAGGCCGGCGGCCGCTCCGTCATCATCGGATCGACGGCGCCGAGCGCCTCGGCCGCACGAAGGAGGAACCCCTCGACGCGCCGGAAGCCCACCGCGTTCTCCTCGAGCGCCTCGAAGGAGAACTCGATCATCGACCGGTAGTGCGCGGACACGAGGTAGTAGCGCAGCTCGATGGGGCGCACCCGCCGGACGACCTCGCGCACGAGCAGCGAGTTGCCGAGCGACTTGCTCATCTTCTCGCCGCTCGTGGTCACCCACGCGTTGTGCAGCCAGTACTGCGCGAACGGGTCGCCGTGCGCCCGGGACTGCGCGATCTCGTTCTCGTGGTGCGGGAAGATCAGGTCCAGGCCGCCGCCGTGGATGTCGAACGCGGGGCCGAGGTACTTGCCTGCCATGGCGGAGCACTCGAGGTGCCACCCCGGGCGCCCGTGACCCCACGGTGTCGGCCACGACGGCTCATCGGGCTTCGCCGACTTCCACAGCGCGAAGTCGCGCGGGTCGCGCTTGCGGGTGTCCCCGACCGAGTCGCCGGCGGCCTGCATCTCGTCGGGACGCTGCCCGGACAGCGCTCCGTACTCGGGGAACGAGCGCACGTCGAAGTAGACGTCGCCGTCCACGGCGTAGGCGTGACCGCCCTCGATGAGGGCGCGCATGAGCTCGATCATCTCGGGCACGTGGCCGGTCGCTCGGGGCTCGACGGTCGGGCGCGTGCACCCGAGGACGTCGTAGGCCCAGGCGAACTCGCGCTCGAACTCGGTGGCGACCGCCCACCAGGGGCGGCCCTCGGCCTCGCCGCGCGCGATGATCTTGTCGTCGATGTCGGTGACGTTGCGGCAGAACGTGACCTCGTAGCCCGACGCGCGCAGCCACCGCGAGAGCACGTCGAAGTTCACCCCGGAGCGGATGTGGCCGACGTGCGGGGCTGCCTGGACCGTGGCACCGCACAGGTACAGCGAAGCCCGTCCCGGCTCGAGTGGGACGAAGTCACGGACCGACCGGCTG
>DATIQP010000150.1:0-6195 GCA_035470765.1 Polyangiaceae bacterium
CTCGTAGACCGGGACGATGTTCGGGTGGCTGAGCGCGACGGTGGTCTTGGCCTCGTCGACGAAGCGCTTCACGAAGCTCTCGTCGCTGGCGAGCTCGTCGCGGATCTGTTTCACGACGAGCTTCTTCTCGAAGCCGCCGGCGCCACGCAGCGTGGCGAGCATGACGCGCGCCATTCCGCCGCGCGCCAGCTCCCCCTCGAGGACGTACTTTCCGAAGGCCTGCGGATACACTCGCGTTCTATTGTACAACGAAGCCGTGCACGCCGTTTCCGCCGTCGCCCTCACCGCGGTCGCGCTGGTGCTCGCCGCGTGCAGCAAGGGGGATCAGGTGACGGTGCGCGCGGTGAACCTGCACGCGCCTGCCTCCTGCCCGGTGGCGAGCGGGTCGTTCGGCGAGTACACGGCCACCGGCGATTTCCCGTTCGATCCGAGCACGACCACCTCGACGCCGCTCAACCTGAGCCAGGTCGGCGCCGTGCTCGCCGGCATCCCCGCCGACGTGCGCTCGCTCGCGCTGCTCGCCAACAGCCAGACCGACCTCATCACGGGCGTGACCCTCGTCCCGCCTTCGGGCGACGTCGACCTCTTGGTCCTGCCTACGGCGCGAGCCTGCGCTCTGTCGGCGAACGTCGGCTTCGTGCCCGGCACGCCCAGCGCGGGCGGGCTGCTCTCGCCCGACATGATCGCGGGCGCCGCCGACGCGCACACGATGCTCGTCCTCGGCAGCGACAAGCTCCCCGCGACCTTCCGCGTCGACCTCGACACGGGGCAGGTCACCAAGATGGCCACCGGCGTCGGGACGCCCCGCAAGCGCGCGCCGCTCGTGGCGACCGGCGGCGGGGGGGCGATCGTCACCGGAGGCGTGAGCCTGTCCACGCCGGTCACCCTCCAGACGGCGGAGCTCTACGACCCGGCGCTTGGCGACTTCGACGGCAGGCCCATCACCCTCCAGAAGCAGCGATCCGATCACGCCGCGGTCCTGCTCGCGTCGGGCGACGTGCTGCTCGTCGGCGGGCAGTCCGGCGGGACGCTCGCCCCCGAGCTCGAGCTCGTGCACCTGCAGACGCGCACCTCCGAGCTCTTGCCGCTGCAGCTCGCGGAGCCTCGCACGCGGCCGATCGCGCTGCGCCTCGCCGACGGCACCGTCCTCGTCGGCGGCGGTTACCGCGCCGATGGGACGCCCGCGGGTAGCCTCGAGCTCGTCTCCGCCGACGGCAGGAGCTTCGCGCGCGCCTCGCAGCCCATCGCCATGCGCGCTCGCCACGGCATCGTCGCCCTCGACGGCGGCGGCGCGCTCGTCGTCAACGTCCCGGGGCCGGGTGACGGCCCGACGTTCCAGAACGCGTGGAACCTGACCCCCGAGGGTGCGCTCTCGCCGGTGACGTCGATCCTCGCCATCACGGACGCGAAGCTCTTTCCCGGCGCGGACGGTCACCCCGTGCTCTGGGCGGGCGATCGCTGGCTCCAGCTCGATCCCTGGAGCGCGACGCAGACGTGGACCGCCATCGACGCCAACTCGGGTGCGCCCGGCCCGGCGCAGGACTCGCCCACCGTCTCGCCGGATCCGGGGCTGCTCGCGTGGATCGCCGGCGACGGGTCGGTGATGCTGCGGCGCCTCTCGACTCGCAACGTGTTCGCCACCGATCCGCAGCCCTACCTCGCCGCGTCGAAGGACCACCTCGTGCCCGATCGGTGGAGCCCGACGATGACGTTCGACACGTCGCTCTTCTTGCCCGCGTCGACCGGCGCCTTCGTCGCCGACGCGCGCTTCCTCGACGTCACCGTCGACGTCGACGCGCCCTCGGACGGCTTGCCGCAAATCGTGCTGCGTGGTGAATCGGGTGCGGAGGTCGACGTGGGTGGCGCAAGTTGTCCGCTCGTGGCGCCGCCGCTCCCAGCCCATCTGCACGTCGAGCGTCGTGGGGGCCAGGTGACCTACCGGCTCGGTACGGCAACGGATTCCCCTGCGACCCCGTGCGGTAGCGCGGCGATCGGCGCCAGCGAACGGATTGCGGTTGGGCTGCGTGCCGCAGCGGGACCGGCGCGAGCAAAATCGCTACGGATTTTGCGCTGACTCTTGCTACGGCCGAACGCAGAATCAATGCTAGCCTCGTAGGGGTCCGAGACCTCGGTTCCCGTTTTTCCATGCTTCGCGAGGGCAAAACCACCATTCCGTTCGCCCTGGTGGCCTTCTTGTGGGCCAGCGTGGCCATCTGGCTGCACCTCGGTCTGGGCGTCGGAGCGTACGAGGTCGGCGTGACGCACGACGACCACAAGGCGCTGCTCACGTTCGCCGAGCGCGTGAGCACCGAGGTCGATCTTCGCCAGCAGCCGACCGAGATCACGTTCGCGGACGAGCACCTCGCCGCGCCGCCCATCCCCGCGCCGCCTCCCGAGGACAGCGCCAAGCCGCCGGAGCAGAAGCCCGAGGCGGCCAAGCCGAAGGTCGAACCGAAGAAGCCCGAGGTCAAGGAGCAGCCGAAGCCCAAGGCGCCGGAGGCCGTGGCGAAGGTGCAGGAGAAGGCGCCGGCCAAGCCCACGCCGCCCCTGCCGACCGCGCCCGACAAGCGCATCGCCGTGCGCCAGCACGTCCAGCCGAATCAGGCCGACGACCCGAACGCGCACTTCATCGGCGACGAGGCCAACAAGGTCAAGGAGGAGACGGTCGCGACGATGACGTCGCACGACCGCGACGACGAGAACCCGTCGCCGGCCAAGCCGCACAACAACGCCGAGCCCACCCCGGGCGACAGCGACAAGACCAAGGTCGCGGAGGCCGACGAGCACCTGGGGCAGGAGAGGCGCGCGCCGGGCGAGCGGGGCATGGAGTTCGACGTCCAGAAGGATCCGCGCCCGATGAGCGCCGCCGCCCAGAACCCGCTGCAAGGCCCGAAGGCGCCGGAGACGCCGCGCTCGGGCGGCGACGGCCAGCCGCGAGGGCAAGAGGCGCCCTTGCCTCCGGAGCTCGCGCCGGGCAACACCGCGCCGCAGTCGCCGAACGTCGAGTCGGGCGACGGGAGCTGGACGTTCAACATCGCGCGCGCGCCCGGCAGCGGCGACGCGCAGAACACCGGCCCCGGCAACATGAGCCGCACGCTACCTCCTACTTCGACCGACCCGTCCAAGCGCACCTACGGCCTCGGCGGCAGCCCGGGCCCCGGTCAGGTGAACCTGAACCTGAACAGCCACGGCGTCGTGGCCGTCGTCGGCGCGGACCAGCTCCGGCGCGAGCGCGAGGCCGACGGCGAGAGGCGGCGAAGCGAGCACCGCGGGGCGTGGCAGGCGTCGAACTTCGACCGCTGGCGCAGCGCCATCGAGAACTACGTGTCGAGCGTGAAGCCCGGCAACCAGACGGCGCTCAACACCGCCGCCGTGCCCTTCGCGACCTACCTCAACTCGATGCACAACCGCATCCACCCCATCTTCGCCGACTCGTTTTTGGCCTCGCTCGACGCGCTGCCGCCCTCGCACGCGCTCAACGATCCGCACCTCATCGCGCGCCTCGAGATCGTGCTGACCAAGGACGGGCACGTCGCGAAGCTGGGCGTGGTCAAGACCAGCGGCGTGACGGCGTTCGACATCGCCGCGCTCGACTCGGTGCAGCGCGCGTCGCCGTTCGGTCCGGCGCCGGCCGCCATCGTCTCCCCGGACGGGCAGGTGTACCTGCACTGGGAGTTCCACCGCGACGAGGTGTACGCGTGCTCCACGATGAACGCGCGCCCGTTCATGTTGAACACCCAGCCGCACGCGCCCGAAAACCCGACGAATCCCAACCCGCTCAACCCGGGCGGCGGGCCGCACGAGCGGGGGCTGCCCGGCCCCGGCCAGGGGTCGCGCGAGGGAAGCCTGCTGCTGCTGGGCCGGCCCGGCTCGTCGTAGGGCCGCCGGATCGTGTAGAGTCCGACTCCTTCGCGTGACCGATCGAACACGCACCACCCACGAGCAGCCCGCGAGCTCGCGCTCGCCCGAGTCGTACGAGCGGCTCGCCTCTCCCGCGCTTCGCGTGGCGTGGCTGCTGCGCGTCAGCGCTCTGGTCGGCGTGGTGTCGACGGCGCTCGGCACGGTGGTGCTGCCCGGCCTGCACGGCATCGCCTCCGACGCGGTGATCACGCGCTGGGAGCACGTCTCGTCGGCGTTCGCCTACGCGATGGGCCTGCTGCTGCTCGGCCTGCTGATCACGGGCGTGTTCGACTTCTTGCGCGCGCGCAACGTGGGCCTCTTGCCACGCGCGCTGATCATGCTCGGCGCGCCGGGCGTGCTCGTGATGCTCATGCGGGCGTTCGTCATGCCGCTCGCGCCCGTCGGCACGCTCGTCCTCGTGGTGGCCACGGTGGTGGTCGCGCTGGGCGGCGGCGTCGTCGGGCTGCGCGCGCCGCACACGCGCGTGCTCGGCCTGTTGCAGCTCGTGCTCGCGCTCGCCGCGACGCTGCGGCTCACCGCGTGGCTCGTCGTCGCCCTCGCCCCCGACAGCCTGCGCGCCTACACCTTCTCGCGGACGTTCGGCGGCGCTGGCGTCGTCGCCGAGGGCGGCGCGCTGGCGCTCGTCGTCGCGTGGCTGTCGACCCGCCGCCGCGTCGAGATCTTCGTCGGGGCCGCCATCGCGCTCGTGTGCGCCGCCGCGCTCGTGTGGGTCGCGGGCCGCGCAGGGCCGGCCTCTCCGTCGTGGCAGCTCGTCCTGCGCTCGGGCCTCACCTCACCGGACGCCGGCGGCACCGCGCTCGGCGCCATCGACGCGTTCCTCGTCGCCGCCTCGGCGCTGCTCGCGCTCACGTGCGCGCTCACCCCGAATCCGCTCATCGCCGTGACGTGCGCGATGGCGCTCGCCCTGCTCGGCCGCGGCGCCTTCGACGTCCCGTTGCGCGCTCTCGCGGCGACGGTCGCTGCGCTCTGGACGATCCTCGCCGCGGTCGACGAGCGCGCGATGTGGAAGGCCCTGATGGGCGCGCGGGCTGGACAGAAGGGCGAGACGGAGACGGTGGAGAGGGAGAAGAAGTAGAGACGGAGACGGAGACGGAGACGGAGACGGAGACGGAGACGGAGACGGGGACGGAGACGGGGACGGAGACGGAGACGGAGACGGAGTAGGGGGGCGGCTCGCTCGGCGTCGGCGATTGTGCCGCGGTGCTCGGCCATATCAAGGCCGAGCGGCCTTCGGCCGTGCTCGCTGCGCTCGCAGCCTTGACATGGCCTGCGCTCCGCGGCGGCGGGGGCCTGCCTTCGCGAGTGAAGGCGGAAGGAGTCTCCGATGTTGCGAATTTACGAAACGGCGCTGGAGGTGATTCGGTTGCTGAGGCCGGTGATCGCCGAGATCCGGCGGCACGATCCGCATCATGCGCAGCAGTTGCAAGATGCAAGCAATGGGGTCGCGGCGTGCATTGCCGAGGGCAGCTACTCAAGGGGGCGGAACAGGCACACGCTCTACCATCGCGCGCTGGGCTCGGCGAAGGAGAGCGGCTCTTGGCTCGATATCGCCATCGCGTGCGGCTACATCGAGAGCGTCGACCCGCGCATTCGCGCGGGTCTCAGCTCGGTCTGTGCGGTGCTCTACAGCATCGTCACGTAGCCAGCTTGTAGAGCGTCGCGGCGATGCGATCGAAACGGTCTCTCAAGGCCGGGTCGATCGCATCGACGTAGCTCCAGGCCTCGGCGACATCGAGACACGCCCGGACTTCCTGATTCGAGCCGAGCGCGCTGCGAAAGCGTGCCCTGACGTTGCCGCCATGGCATCCAATCGCCTCGGCGGTGTTGAGCGCGATGCTGCTGCCCGCGCGCTTCAACTGCCTGGCCAAATCCGGATCGTGCTCGGCGATCTGGCGGACGATCGGCGCCAGCAGCTTCAGCGTTTCGATGATGAAGAGATAGATGTGGAGCATGGGGTGGCTCTTTTTCTGCCTTCGCTTGTGAAGGCACCTGCCCCGGAGCCGTGCGCGCAGGCGGAGTCTAGGATGGCGAAGCCACCGGCGAGGCTCTGCGAGCCGGCGCGAGCGCAGCGAGCGTCCTAGACGCCGCCGAGCACACGGCTAGGCTCCAAGCAGCCGAGCGAGCCTCCCCTCGGACTCAGACTCAGACTCGGACTCGGACTCGGACTCGGACTCGGACTCGGACTCGGAGACGGAGGCGGAGGCGGAGACGGCTACTTCCGCTTGTAGAACGGCGTCGGCACCACCACGGCCTCGATCGCCTTGCCGCGGCAGT
>DATIQP010000151.1:0-7855 GCA_035470765.1 Polyangiaceae bacterium
CGGGCAGGATTGTTCTCAATGTTTGCACACGAGGGTCCAAGCGAAAGGCCCAGGCGTCATTGTCCACCTCGGCCGACGTAATGGCCCGTGAAGAATGGCAAAACGACCGCGGCCAGCTCCTCAGGCCACCTCTGCCTCGGCAAATTCCGCGGGGTTGGCCGCCAGCGCTGCGTCCCGTCGCCCGGAAATCAGGCCGCTTCGACGCCTTTCTCCGAGCTCCCGGGCGCGCTCTTGGCGGGCAGCGCCCGCAGGTTGCGGGCCGTCAGGCCCGTCGCCGCGCGCAGCAGGGCGTCGACCCAAGCCGTCGGCAGCCACTGGAAGAAGAACAGCCCCGCGTAGGTCCGCCAGGGCGCCACGTAGCGGGCGCGCGGGCTCCGCGACTCGATCGCCTTGCGGATGGCGCGCGCCACGTGCTCGGGGCCGACGCCGGTCTTCTCGAACAGCCCGAGCATCTCGTCGGCGCGCTTCAGGACGGCCGCGTACGGCGAGCCCTGCGGGACGTCGGCGGCGCCGAGCGTGCTCATCGCCACGTCGGCGAACTCGGTGCGGATGTAGCCCGGCTCGATGAGCGCGACGCGGATCCCGAACGGGTAGAGCTCGTTGCGCAGGGCGTCCGACAGCGACTCCACCGCGTACTTGGTCGCGTTGTAGGCGCCCATCATCGGGAACGTCACGCGCCCACCCATGCTGCTGACGTTCACCACGCGCCCGAAGCCGCGCGCGCGCATCGCCGGCACGAACGCCCGCGTCACGGCCATCAGGCCGAAGACGTTGGTCTCGAACTGCCGGTGCAGCGCCGCGTCGTCGATCTCCTCGAGCGGTCCCATCAGCCCGAAGCCGGCGTTGTTCACGAGCGCGTCGACGCCGTGGCCGCCGGTCCGCTCGTCGATCGCCTGCTTGGCGGCGGCGATCGACTCCGCGCTCGTCACGTCGAGCACCAGCGTCTCGAGCGAGCCCGCGCCGAGCCCGGAGGCTTCCTTCGCCAGGCTGTCGAGGGCGTGCTGGCGCCGCCCGGTGGCGAAGACGCGGTGGCCCGCTCCGGCGAGGGCGAGGGCGGTGTGGCGGCCGATGCCGGAGGACGCGCCGGTGACGAGGATGGTGAGTGACTTCATGGCTATTCTCCCTTTTTCTTTGCCGTTCAAGTGGGAATGAACATTCATTCCGTATTCGTCCAAAAGAAAGCTCACTCGGGGTGGCGCCGAATCGCGTCCCACAGGGCTTCCTCGAAGGCCGCCTCGCTCTTGGGGGTCAGCTCCGTGCGGCCCTCCCACGACGCGCGCAACAGCCCCACGACCGCACCCCACATCAGCCACGCGAGCACGCCCCCCGGCGCGCGCTTCACGACGCGCGCCCGCTCGTGCTGCTCGAAGAAGCCGTTGGCGAGCGCGAGCACGTTCGCCTCCATCGCCCGGCTCTTGTCGTCGAGGTACGGCGCGTGGTGGTGCGCCTCCAGGAACTTGAAGGCGACGGGGTGCTTGCGGGCGAAGGAAATCACGCGGGAGACGAAGTGGTGGAGCTGCTCGCGCGTCGGCGCGTCGTAGGGGAAGTCGTCCACCACGCTCGCGAGCAGCGCCGACTTGTGGCGCTGGAAGAGCGCGTTGACGATCGCCTCCTTGCTCTCGAAATAGCGATAGATCGTCCCTGCCCCCACGCTGGCCTTCTCGGCGATCTCGGGCACCGCGGTCCCGTGGAACCCCTTGTCGGCGAAGAGCTCCACCGCCGCGGCGAGGATGGCCTCTCGCTTGTCGGCGCCGTGGGCGCCTTCGCGGCTCGAACGCGGGGGGTTGTCGGCTCGGGAGACCATCGCGGCTCGGCAAGAGAATGAATATTCATTCCGGCTCAGCCTGTCAAGAGCGGCCGAGCGTGCCCCTTCAGCCCTCGATGACGGCCGCCCGGAGGGCGTCCTCGCGCTGCTCAGCGACCGCCGTCGCGTTCTTTCGCGGCCAGCGCCTTGAAGCGCTGCTCGGGGCCCGGCGGCGCATAGAGCTGCACCGCGCGCAGCGTGCTGTTCGCGTCGGGCGCCCACGAGTGCTTGGTGTTCGGCGGCACGGTCACGCAAGTCCTCGGCGAGAGGCGCTGCGATTGGCCCGCGAGCGTGAACGTGCCCGCAGCCTCGAACGCGCAGAGCAGCTCCCACGACCCCTCGTGGGCATGCTCGGCGACCGGCGCCGTGCCCTCGAGGCGTCCCACGTACGCGAACGGCGCGAGCGCGCGATCGTCGGCGTCGAGGTGGGCGTGCATCTTGCCGCCGGCGAAGGCGAGATCCGGCGCGGCGGACGCGCGGACGATCTTCGCCTCGAGCTTGCCGGGCTCATCGGGCGCGCACGCGTGGTCCTTGGCGACCCTCGCGGAGACGACGAGCGCGGAGCCGGTCACGTCGTAGGAGCCCTTGCCTTGCGAGAGCAGCAGATCGCCCGCATGAAGCTGACCGGCGGGGGCCGATGCGTTCCCCGTCACGATCGCGACGACGTGCTGCTCGCACGCGACGTGTTCGACGTGGAGCGGGGCCTTCGTGAGATCCACGAACTCCGCCGAGAGGGGGCCCGAGCCGATCGCCGTGGCCGATGCCGAAGCCGACGCCGGTGCGGCCGGCGCTGCTGCCGGGGCCGGCGCTCCGCCGTTGCAGGCGGCGAGCGCGAGCAGCAGCAGCGTGAGCTTGTTCATTCCGCTTTCCGCACCAGCGAGGACGCCGTGACCAAGGGGGGCGCCGGCACCGAGGGGGACGCGGCGCGCGCGGCGGCCTCGAAGCGCTGGCGCAGCTCGGCGTCGGCGGCCTCGGGGTCGCCGGGGCGCAGGATGCCGCGCACGAAGACCTCTGCGGCCTTGTACGAGCTTCGCACCAGCGGGCCGCTCGCCACGTAGGCGAAGCCCATCGCCCTCGCCTTCTCGGCGTAGAGCGCGAACGTCTCGGGCGGCACGAAGCGATCGACGGCGGCGTGCTTCGGCGTCGGCCGCAGGTACTGGCCGATCGTGACGATGTCGACACGCGCGGCGCGGAGATCGGCGAGCGTCTGCTCGACCTCGTCGTCCGTCTCGCCGATGCCGACCATGATCGAGCTCTTGGTGACGCGCGCGGGATCCCGCTCCTTCACGTGCGCGAGCACGCGCATCGACTGCGCATAGCTGCAGCGCACGTCGCGGATCGCCCGCTGCAGGCGCTCGACGACCTCGATGTTGTGCGCCCACACGTCCGGCTTGGCAGAGACCGTGACGTCGACGTAGCCGAGGTGGCCCTGGAAGTCGCCGAGGAGCGTCTCGACGAGCATGTCCGGCCGGAGCTCTTTGAGGCGGGTCACGGTCCTGTGCACGTGGTCCGCGCCGCCGTCGAGCAGGTCGTCGCGGTCCACCATGGTGAGCACGACGTACTGCAGGCCGAGCTTCGCCAGCGCGCGCGCGACGTGCTCGGGCTCGCGCCCGTCGACCGCGCCGCGCGGGTTGCCGGTGTTGACGGCGCAGAAGCGACAGCCGCGCGTGCAGGTGTCGCCGAGCAGCATCACGGTCGCGGTGCCCTCGCCCCAGCACTCGCCCACGTTCGGGCAGCGCGCCTCCTCGCAGACGGTGTGCAGGTCGAGCTTGCGGAACGTCTCCTTGAGGTGCCCGTAGCTCTCCCCGCCCGGCGCGCGGACCTTCAACCAGGGGGGCTTGGGGGCGAAACGAGGGGGTGTATCGGCGCTCACGGCGACAGGGACTGTAGGGCAGCCGCGAGGGATTGGCCACTCGCGTCGCCCTCTCGCGCGCGGGCCTCGCCGCGTTCCGTGTAGATTGCACGTATCAGGCGCGCCGGCGTCACGTCGAAGGCGGGGTTCTTGGCCGGCACGCCCGGAGGGGCGATGCGCACCGCCGACTCGCCGGCGGCGAGCGTGAGGACCTCGTCCTCGTTGCGCGACTCGATCGGGATGGCGCCGCCGTCCGGGCAGGACATGTCGACCGTCGACCAGGGCGCGGCGACGTAGAACGGGATGCCGTGGACGTGGGCGAGGCACGCGAGGCCGTAGGTGCCGATCTTGTTGGCGGCGTCGCCGTTGCGCGCGATGCGATCGGCGCCGACGACGACCGCGTCGATCTCGCCGCGCGCCATGAGCGAGGCGGCCATCCCGTCGGTGACGAGCGTCACGGGGAAGTGATCGCGGTGGAGCTCCCACGCCGTCAGGCGCGCGCCCTGCAGCAAGGGTCGCGTCTCGTCGGCGATGACGCGGATCTGCTTGCCCGCCTCGCGCGCCGCGCGGATGACCCCGAGCGCGGTGCCGTAGCCGCCCGTGGCGAGCGCGCCGGCGTTGCAGTGCGTGAGCACGGTGCACTTCTGCGGGAGCGACACAGCCCCGAGCGCGCCGATCTTCTTGCACGCCGCCACGTCCGCCGCGTGGTACGCGCGGGCCACGTCGGCCATGTGCGAGGTGCGCGCCGGCCCGGTCTTCGCCGCGGCGCCCTCCGCCGCGGCGAGCATCGCCCCGACGCCGTGCGCGAGGTTGACTGCCGTGGGCCTCGCGCGGAGCAAGCTCTCGGCCGCGCCGCGCACCGCGGCAAGGAACGCGGGTGGCTCCTCGGCCTGCGCACGAAACGCCGCGAGGACGAGCCCGTACGCCGCCGCGATGCCGATCGCCGGCGCGCCGCGCACCACCATCGTGCGGATCGCGTCCTCGATCTGCGTCCACTCGGTGAAGAGCTCGTAGCGCTCCTGCGCGGGCAGCTTCCGCTGGTCGAGCATGAGCACGGTGCGGTCGCCGGGCATGAGCTCGACGGCGGAGAACTGCATGCCGCTGATCGGCTCGGGGTGGCCGTGTGCGCGGCCGCTCGGCAGCGTTCGGGTCCAGGTCATGACGGCTTGCCCATCGCGGAGGTGCGCATCCGGCTCTGGACCTCCTCGGCGAAATGGCTGCTGTCATCGACCGCCTTGGCCTTGTCGCCGTGCAGGTACGCGGCGAGGCCGTCCATCGCGAGGATCGCGAGGCTGATGTTGACGC
The DNA here is from genome assembly GCA_035470765.1 of Polyangiaceae bacterium. Lineage (GTDB taxonomy): Bacteria > Myxococcota_A > Polyangia > Polyangiales > Polyangiaceae > DASXHD01. The sequence goes on from DATIQP010000151.1 coordinate 4,962, forward strand.
CCTTGTCCGCGAGCGCGGCGCCGACGTCGGGGTTCTTCAATAGCGTCTCGAGGTCCGCGAGGACGTCGTCGAGCTCTTCGAGCGGTTTCGTCATTGGAGGCATCCGATCCGCTGGGTGGCGATGACCATGTCGTCGAGGTGGAGATCGCCGGTGTTGCCCGCGGCAGTGATGTAGTTCTGCGGCCAGAAGGCGTTGAGCTTCAAGGCGCTCACGCTGCGATACTGCTGATCGAGGACGGTGTCGAACGGAGCGGGGTACTGCGTGCACTCGGTCCCGTCGGCGGCGGGGGTGCAGAACTTGTCCCGGATCCAGTACCCCTTGGGGCCCGTCTGGTCGAAGCTCGCAACGAGCTGGTCGTTCTTCCACACCTCGAGCACGGCGCCCGCGCCCGAGGCCAGATCGGTGTTGAGCTTGAGGTGGACCTCGAGGCACACCCAGCTGCCCTCGTCGACCTTGAACGCGTTCTCGTGGATGAGCGCGTTGCCGTAGTAGGCCGTGCTGCCCGACGGCTGCGCCATCCACGAGTGCATCTGCATCCAGTAGTCGTAGGTGTCGAAGCGCGCCGCGCCGGTGCCGACGTCCTCCACCGGCTCGATCGACACCGAGAAGCGGTCGTCGCCGTTCGGCTTGAGGCCGGCCTGCGGGTTCGGCCAGGCGCTCGGCGGGTTGTAGCCGCCGAACCAGACGCCCGTGTGGTGCCAGGTGACGTTGCCCGTCTGGTACTTGGCGTACCAGCGCACGTACCACTCGTCGTAGCCCGTCGCGAACGACTTGTAGAGATCGGTCGCGTTGGCCCCGTCGCCGCTCGCGGTGAGCGTCATCGATGCCGCGCCCGAGCTCTTCGCGGGGACGTCGCTGGTCAAGGTCATGCCGGCCGGGTCGTTGGCGCTGTCGTAGCGCGAGGTCACCCCGTTGACCGAGCCCTCCTCGAAGTTCTCCACCCAGACGACCGCGGGATCCTTGTCGATGCCCTTGTCGCCCGGGTACTTCGACGCGAGGCTCGCGCCGCCGCCGTCCTGGCTCGGCCCCGCGTCGGCGGGCTGCGAGCCGTCGGGGCCGGTGCCGCCGTCGTTGCCGGGCCCGCCCCCGTCGGGCACCGCGGGCGAGCTACTGCACGCGCCGAGCAGAATCGCCAGGGGCCCCCAGGCCGTCGTCCGCATGGCCGCAGGATACCCTCATTCCGCGAGCGCGGCGCGCTGCTTGGCGACGTTCTCCTTGGGCGCGCCCAGGCGCTCCGCTTCGTCGAGCGCGCGGCGTGCCTCCTCCTTCCGACCGAGCTTGGCGAGCGCGTAGGCGCGCCCGAGCAGGCCCGCGGCGTAGCCCGGGTGCTTCTTCAGGAGCGCGTCGTAGGCCGCGAGCGCGCCCGCGGCGTCGTCGCGCACGAGCGCGACGGTGGCGAGACCGAGGAGGTTCTCGTCGTGGCTCGGATCGGCCTCGAGCCCCTTCTTGTAGGCCTCCGCGGCGCCGTCGAGATCCTTTAGGTGTAAACGAACGATGCCGAGCGCGTGGTACGTCTCGGCGTCGCGCGCGCCTCGCCGCACCGCCTCCTCGAGGCGCGGCCCGGCCTCCTCCGCCTCGCCCCAGCGCGCGCAGCGCATGCCGCCCTCGCGCGGGCCGAGCGGCGAGTCCGGCGCCACGCTCGCGGCCTCGTCGTACGCGGCGAGCGCGTCCTCGAAGCGGTGCGCGAGCTCGTAGGCGTGCCCGAGCTCGATCTCCGGCGACGGATCGCCCTGCGGCACGCGCTTGCGCAGCTCGTCGACCTGGGCGCGCGCGCGGTTCAGGTCGCCGTCGAACCCGAGCAGCCGCACCATCAGCTTGCGCGCCGGCACGTCGTCCGGGTGCTCGATCAGCTCCTGCTCGAGGAGGTGCTCGGCCTCGGGCCGCCGCTCCTGGCGCACGAGCGACAGCGCGCGGTCCACCGGCGAGAGCGTCACGCAGCCGGAGGCGAAGAGCGAGAGCGAGAGCGCCCAGGCAAAACGCATGCGCCCTTTATACATGGCGGACCTATACTGCGCGCCCGTCACTGCCGCACGCTCCGGCGAAGCGAGAGCTCGGAGCCAACGTGCATGACGAGGAAGGGATGATCATGACGGACGCAAGCGCAATCAAGACTGTGGGCGTGCTCGGGGCGGGTCAGATGGGCGGCGGAATCGCTCAGGTCGCCTCCACGGCCGGCTACGACGTGCGGCTCTGCGACGCGAACCTGGAGCTCGCCCAGAAGGGCGTCGCCAAGATCGACGCCATCCTCAAGAAGCAGGTCGAGAAGGGCAAGCTCGACGCGGCGACCCAGCAGGGCATCGTCTCGCGGATCCGCCCCATCGCGACGCCCGCGGACTTCAAGGACTGCGACATCGTCGTCGAGGCGGCGACCGAGAACGTCGACCTCAAGCTCAAGCTGTTCCGCCAGTGCGACGAGGCGCTGCGGCCCGGCGCCTGGCTCGCGAGCAACACGTCGTCCATCTCGCTCACGCGCCTCGCCGCGTCGACGTCGCGGCCCGATCGCGTCGTCGGCCTGCACTTCATGAACCCCCCGCCGCTGATGAAGCTCGTCGAGCTCGTGCGCGCCGTGCAGACCAGCGACGAGACCTACGCCCTCGCCAAGGCGCTCGCCGAGAAGATGGGCAAGACCGTGGTGACGAGCAAGGACTCGCCCGGCTTCCTGGTCAACCGCATGCTCATCCCGATGCTCTGCGAGGCGATCTTCGCGCTCGAGCAAGGCCTCGGCACGCCCGAGGACATCGACACCGGCGCCCAGCTCGGCCTCAACCACCCGATGGGCCCGCTGCGCCTCGCCGATCTCATCGGCCTCGACACGGTGCTCTTCATCTCGGAGGTGCTGCACCGCGACTTCGGCGACAGCAAGTACCGAGCGCCCACGCTGCTGCGCAACCTC
>DATIQP010000152.1:0-7747 GCA_035470765.1 Polyangiaceae bacterium
GGTGGACACGAACCGCGTCTTGTAATGCGTGGCGAGCGTCTTCAGGACGTCCTGCTCGCTCGCGATGCCGAGCTCGATGATCGTGTCCTCGATGCGCTGGTGCGCCGTCGTGGCGGCCTCCATGGCCTTCTCGAACTGCTCTGGCTTGAGCAGGCCGAGCTTGAGCAGCAGGTTGCCGACTTTCTTGTTGAGCGCGGGGAGGTTCACGGCCAAGGCGACACCGATCCTACCAAGTTACCACCTAGCGCAGGCGGCTGCGAACGAGGCTCGCGATGAGCTCCAGGGCGACGCGGTTCTCCCCGCCCTCGGGCACGATGATGTCGGCGAAGCGCTTGGACGGCTCGACGAAGGCAATGTGCATGGGGCGCACCGTCTCGTAGTATTGCTTTCGGACCTGGGCGAAGGTCCGTCCGCGGTGCTCGAGGTCCCGCCGGATGCGTCGGATGACGCGGATGTCGGCATCGGTGTCGACGTAAATCTTCGCGTCGAAACGCTCGCGCAGGCGCGGGTCGGCGAGGACCAGGATGCCCTCGACCACGACGATGGGCGCCGGCGCGACCGGCACCCCCAGAGGCGCGCGGTCGTGGACGGCGAAGTCGTACTCCGGCCGGACGATCGGCCGGCCCGCGCGCAGCTCGTCGATGTGGGCGCAGAGCAGCTCGATCTCGAGCGCGTCGGGGTGGTCGTAGTTGACGCGCTCCCGCTCCTCGTAGGTGAGGTGGCTCTGGGCGCGGTAGTAGTGGTCCTGCTCGATCAGGACGCCGGCCTCGCTCGGGATGGCGGCCAGCACCGCGCGCGCGATCGTGCTCTTGCCGGAGCCGGAGCCGCCCGCGATGCCGAGAACGAAGGGAGCGTCAGGTCGGTCCGTCATGGTCTCGCAAGACCTGACATAGCCGACTGTCGTCGACGTTGCGACCGGTCAACACCACGATCACGTCCCGACGAGCTTCCTCGTGGCTGGGCCGCACCTCCACGGGCAGGCCCGAGCCGCCGAGCAGCGGGGCCAGCGCCACGGCCGCGCTGCCCTCGGCCGCCATGCCGAGCGAGCGGTGCAGGAAGGCCATCGCGTGCCCGATCGCCCGCTCGGGCATCACCAAGACCCCGCGGACCACGCTCCGCGCGCGTTCGAAGGCGGCCCTGCTGATGCCGCCCTCCAGTCCGTCGGCCAGGGTTTCCACCTCGGCGGGCAGTGCCTCCACCGCCGCGCCGCGTTCGAGCGAGAGCGCAAAGGCAGAGCTGGCCTCGCTCTGCGCGCCGTACACGCGGCTCTCCGGGAGCGCGCACGCCAGCCCCGTCGCGAGCCCGCCGCCGCCGAACGGAGCCAGCACGACGCCCGGCGGCTGGCCCAGCGCCGCGGCGATTTCGTAGCCGAGTGATGCGCCGTTGCCTGCAACGACGGCCACGTCGTCGTAGGGCGAAAGGAACGCGACGCCCCTGTCCTTCGCGAGCGCCATCGCCTCGCGTTCGGCCTCGTCGTAGCCCGCCGCGCCCGAGACGTGCAGCGTGGCGCCCTCGCCCTCGATGCGCGCGCGCTTGGCCAGCGGCGCGTTCTTCGGCACCACGACCGTCGCGCGCATCCCGAGCACGCGCGCCGCGTACGCCACGCCGGCTCCGTGGTTGCCGGCGCTCGCCGCGATCACCTCGTCCGCGCCCGTGTCGCGCAGGCGGGCCAGCGCGAGCAACGCACCCCGAACCTTGAAGCTGCCCGTCACCTGCAGAAGCTCCAGCGCCAACCACACGCGGCCTCCCGCCGCGCCGTCCAGCTCCGCGGCGCGCAGCAGCCCGCACGCCCGCAGCCCCGCCTGCGGGAAGCGCCCCCCAAGCTCCCTCGCCGCTTCGAGGAGCCGCGCGTCGGGCAGGTCCGCGCGCGACGCAGGCGAGCTCGGAGCCGCAGCGACGTACTTCAACGATGGGCGAGCAGCCAAGCGAGCGGCCGCCGGTAGGTCGATCGCATCCGCTCCGCGGGCACCTCGTGCCCCATGCCCGGCGCGATCTTCACCTTGACGTGCACCTTCTCGTCCTTGAGCAGCTCGCCCACGCGCTGCGTGTTCGGGGCGACCTCGTCCGATTCGCCGGTGAGGAGGTACACCGCCCGGATGCGGCGGCGGTTCTCGTGCAGGACATCCTTCGCGTCGCCGAACCAGTACTGGTCGTTGGCGGCCAGGATGAGCCAGTGGCTCCATGTGCGCGGGTCGCGCAGGCCGACCTGCATCGCGACGAACGCCCCCTCGCTGAAGCCGATGAGCACGTTGTTGCGGAGCTGCACGCGGTGGTGGAACTTGTCGCGGAGCGAATCCAGCGCGGCCTTGACGATCTGCCCGCCGAGCTGCGCATTGTTGCTCCACGCGCGGGCGCCGCCGCCGCGGTCCTCCGGACCGGAGGGGCAGACGACCCAGCCGAACTGCGTGCCCACGCGCGCCCACTTGCGGCAGTCCTCGGCGGGGTTGCCGCCGCGGCCGTGCAGGTACACGAGCACCGGCTTCATGCCGCGGCCGCGCGGGCGGTAGTAGAACGCGTCCGGGTAACCGGGCACCTCGAGGCGCTGCGGCTCCGCGACCGGGCGCGCGGACTTGGCGTGCGCCACGCTCACCGAGCCCAGCAACACGCCGAGGATGGCGGCCAGGGCGAGCAGCGGGTGAAGGGAGCGGCGGAGCACGCCCCCACTCTAGTCACCTCTTGTGTTTGGGCAAGCTTGTTGGCCAAGCCGGTGTAAGCTCGCGGGCCGTGCGATTCGTCTATGCCACCCGCCGTTCGGCGCTCGCCCTCGCCCAGAGCCGTGCCTTCGCAGCCGCGCTCTCCAAGGCTCACGCCGGCCTCGAGCTCGAGGAGAAACAGGTCGTCACCAGCGGCGACCGCATCCAGGACCGCCCGCTCTCCGAGGTCGGAGGCAAGGGCCTCTTCGTCAAGGAGATCGAAGAGACGCTCCTCGCCGGCGGAGCCGACTTCGCGGTGCACTCGATCAAGGACGTCCCCGCGGCCCTGCCCGAAGGATTGCACATTGCATGCATCCCGAGGCGCGAGGACCCGCGCGACGTGCTCGTGTCGCCCAAGTACCAAACCCTCGCCGCGCTGCCGGCCGGGGCCAAGATCGGCACGAGCTCCCTGCGGCGCGCCATCGCCCTGCGCGCCAGCCGGCCCGATCTGACCATCGTCCCGCTGCGCGGCAACGTCGATACCCGCCTCCGCAAGGTCGACGCCGGCGAGGTCGACGCCATCCTGCTCGCGATGGCGGGCCTCTCGCGCCTCGGCCTCGCCGCCCGCGCGACGGAGATCCTCGAGCCCGCCGTGTGCCTCCCCGCCGTCGGTCAGGGCGCGCTCGGCATCGAGGCCCGCGAGGGCGACGCGCGCGTCGTCGACGTGCTGCGCGCGCTGCACGATCCCTTGACCGGCACGTGCGTGGCGGCCGAGCGCGGCGTGATGCTCGCCCTCGAGGGCGACTGCAAGACGCCGCTCGGCGCCCACGCGGTGCGCGCCGGCGACACGCTCGAGCTCTCGGCCTTCGTCGCCGAGCCGGATGGCAGCCGCTTCCGCCGCGCGGCCGATCGGATGCCGTGGCCGTCGTCCGACGCGGACGCCAAGCGTTTTGGTCAGGAGCTTGGCCGCCGGCTCGCGAGCGCGTAACCAAGAGAGGCATGATGCTCCGGCACGTGCACATGGTCGGCGTCAGCGGCACGGGCATGGGCGCGCTCGCCACGCTGTTTCGCGAGGGAGGCGCGCGCGTCACCGGCTCGGACGTCGCGTTCGACCCGCCCATCGGGCCGGCGCTGCGCGAGGCCGGCATCGAGTGTCTCCAGGGCTACGACGCGGCGCACCTCTCGCAGAGCGAGCCGCCCGACCTCGTCGTGGTCGGCAACGCGATCCGAAAGGACAACGTGGAGGCGGTCGCCGCGGCCGAGCGAGGCCTGCCGCGCGCGTCCATGTCCTCCGCGCTTCGCGAGCACTTCCTGCGGGGGAGGCGCGCGGTCGTCGTCGCCGGCACCCACGGAAAGACGACCACGAGCAGCCTGACGGCGCACGTCCTCCACGAGGCCGGCCTCGGGCCGGGCTTCTTCATCGGCGGCGTCCCCAAGAACTTCGGCGTCGGCGCCGCGCTCGGCCGCACCGAGCGGAGCCTCGTCGCGAAAGCCGCCCCGTTCGTCGTCGAGGGCGACGAGTACGACGCGGTCTACTGGCACAAGCAGCCCAAGTTCTTCGACTACGTCTCGCCGGCGGGGGATGCCGAGGCAAACGACGTCGTCGTGCTGACCAGCATCGAGCACGATCACATCGACATCTACCCGACCGAGCAGGCCTACGAGCAGGCGTTCATCGGCCTGCTCGAGCGCGTCCCCGACAAGGGGCTCCTCGTCGTCGACGCGGCGCAGCCTCGCGTCGTCGAGCTCGCGCGGCGCCACTGCCGCGCGCGCGTCGCGCGCTACGGGATCCTCGACGCGGGCGCCGCGGACGCTCCGGAGTGGGCCGCGGCGCTGGGCCGCGCCGGCGAGGCTGGCCAGGAGCTCGACGTCTACGCGGGTGGCAGCTACTGCGGCCGCTTCACGCTCGCGATCCCCGGCGCGCACAACGTCCGCAACGCGCTCGCCGCGATCGTCGTCGCCGCCGAGGGGTTCGGCGTCGCTCCGCAGAAGGCCGGCGCCGCGCTCGCGAGCTTCGCGGGGGTCAAGCGGCGGCAGGATCTGCTCGGCGAGCCGGGCGGCGTGCGCCTCTACGACGACTTCGCGCACCACCCCACGGCGGTCGACGAGACGCTGCGCGCGCTGCGCCGAAAGCACCCCGAGGGGCGGCTCTGGGCCGTCTTCGAGCCGCGCAGCGCCACCGCGTGCCGGAGCCTGCATCAGGAAGCGTACGTGCAAGCGTTCGGCGAGGCGGATCGCGTCCTGCTCGCGCCGCTCGGGCGCACCAACATCCCCGAGGCCGAGCGTCTCGACGTCGCGCGCCTCGCGCGCGAGCTCGGCGACAAGGCGTGCGCGGCCGCGAGCGTCGACGAGATCCTCGAAGCGATCGTTGGCGCCGCGCGCCCGGGCGACACCGTGGCGCTCCTGTCGAACGGAGCGTTCGGCGGCATCCACCGGCGCCTGCTCGACGCGCTGGAACCCGGCCCCGCCGCGCGCTGAGTCCCGTCGAGCTCGAGGGCTCCTCGAGTTCTGCTATGCGTTGGCCATGAGCAGCGTCTTCGTTCCCGATCTCCTCCGCGGCAAGGCCGCGTTCGTCACCGGCGGCGGCAGCGGCATCGGCGCCGGAATCGCCAAGCGCCTCGCCGCGCAGGGCGCCAAGGTGGCCCTCCTCGGTCGCCGCCTCGAGAAGCTCGAGGCGGTCGCCGCCGAGATCACGCAGGCGGGCGGGGAGGCGAGCTGCCACGCCGCCGACGTGCGCAACTACGCGGCGGTCGAAGGCGCCGTCCACGCCGCGGCGGAGCGATTCGGCCGCATCGACGTGCTGGTCAACAGCGCGGCGGGCAACTTCCTCGCGCCCGCCGCGTCGCTCAGCGCCAACGGCTTTCGCTCGGTCATCGACATCGACCTCTGCGGGACGTTCAACGCCACGCGTGCCGCCTTCGCGCACCTTCAGAAGACGCGCGGCGCCATCGTGAGCATCACCGCCACGCAGGCCGAGGTGCCGACGCCGCTGCAGTGCCACGCGGGCGCCGCGAAGGCGGGCATCGAGAAGCTCACGCGCGATCTCGCGCTCGAGTGGGCGCGCTTCGGCGTGCGCGTGAACGCCGTGGCGCCGGGCCCGATCGAGGGCACCGAGGGCATGTCGCGCCTCGCTCCGGAGAACGCCGAGGACTTCAAGAAGCGCGTGCCGCTCGGCCGCTGGGGAACGATCGACGAGGTCTGCGAGGCGGTGATGTTCCTGGTCTCGCCGGCGGGCGCCTACGTGACCGGCGCGACGCTCCTGATCGACGGGGGGACGTCGCTGATGGGGGCGGGGCCGTGGCTGGACATGTGGGGGTGAGCGCGTACCACCCTTCGCGCGAGCCTGGTCACTTGGTCGTGTAGGCGCCGCGGCATCCCCGCGAAATCGCGCGGGCGTGTCAGGCGGCACCCGCCTTGCACCGTCCATGACCCATGGCAACGCGCGCCGGTGACGAGCTGCTTCGCCTGTTGCTCCAGACGCTGCGAGCCGGTCTCGCAGGCATCGTCGCCACGGGCACCGACTTGCTCGTGCTGGCGGTGCTCGTCTCGGGGCTGCACGTGAACCCGCACGTCGCCAACGTGCCCGCGCTCCTCGCCGGCGGCGTCGCCAACTTCCTCGGCAACCGTCACTTCGCGTTTCGCGCGCGGAACGAATCGTTGACGCATCAGGCGATCGGGTACACCGCCGTCGAGCTCGTCGCGCTCGCGCTCAACGGCTTGCTCTTCGACGCCGCGCTCCGGGCCTTTCCCGGCGCGACGCACGCGTACTGGGCGGTGCGGCTCGTGACGAGCCACCTCGTCTTCTTGCTCTGGAGCTACCCGCTGTGGTGCTTCGTCTTCCGGACGCGCGCTTCACCGCTTCGGACGCCAGAGCAGCGAGGTGAGCCCGAAGACGAAGATCTCCCCCTGGGGGCGTGACTGCGCGCCAAAATCGTGCTCGAAGCGCGCCATCAGGCTGATGCGCGCCGCGGGGATCCGGAGGTCGAGCTCCGGGCCCAGGCCGTAGACGGTGTCGCGGGCGCCGCGCAGCACCGCAGGCAGCGCGGTCCCCGAGTCGTCGGTCACCTGCCAGAGCGCGTAGCCGGCGATGCCGATGTCCAGCATCCTCTGCACGGTGTACGAGGCGCCTCCCTGGATCTGCACCGTGGCGCCGCGCGTGACGTCGATGTCGCGCTTCTGCATGTTCAGGTCGTAGCTCCCGAGCGCGGACAGGTGCCATTCGCGGCGAGCGCCCGCGTCGAGGGTGCCGCCGAGCGAGAGTTGGTGCGTCCAGTGGCCGCGGCCGACGCCGTCGTTGCCGCCCGGCTCGGAGTCGCCCGTGGGCGCGTAGAACCCGTAGCCGGCGACGACCTGGACGTGCTTCGTGCGCCACCCGAGCTTCAGGGGCTGGACGAACAGATCTCCGAGGCCGGACCGATCGATGCTCGCCACGGGGTTCGCGGTGTTGACGCTCGCGTAAGCGACCGGGACGCTGATCGCGAGGTCGAGGAACGTCTTGATCTTCGGCAGCTCGAAGACCGCGACGACGCCGAGACCGCCCGCCAGCGCGTCGAGGTCCAGACCGACGGGGATCTCCGCGCCGTTTCGATTCATCAGCTTCGTCGCCGCGTAGCGCACGACCAGGTCGACGACATAGATCCCCACGTCCGGCTGGCGGCCGGCCTGCAAGCCGACGGTGCCGAGCGTCTTGTGCCCGAGGTCCTGCTGCGCCATCGCCGGCGCGTCCGCGAAGAGCAGAAGCCCGGCGATCAGCGCCGCCGTGACCGGCAATCTCCGCGTGCGAGCACCCATCCCATCCCCCGTGATCGTAGCCGGCTCAGTGGGGCGGCCGCCCCGCCTTCTCGTCCCCCTCGGTGACCTCGGCGAGGCCCGCGAGATCGCGCAGCGGCATCGGATGAAACGGCGGGCGCGGCGTGATCGGCATGGCCGCGCTCCCTCCGCGCTCCGTCAGCAGGCGGGCGCACAGCGCCACGCACGACTTGCCCTGACACCAGCCCGTCCCGAAGCCGGTGTAGCGCTTGAGCGACTCGATGTCGTCGTGCCCTCGCTTGATCGCCTCCTCGAGCTCGTGCAGCGTCACGTCCTCGCAGCGGCAGACCAGCGTCTTGGACACG
>DATIQP010000153.1:0-15050 GCA_035470765.1 Polyangiaceae bacterium
CTCCTCCTCGGTGAGCAGGTCGAACAGCAGCGTGCTGAGCCCGGCGCGCTGGAGCGCGGAGGCGACGAAGCGGTTGCGCGGGCTCTTGCGGCCGCTGCCGCTGCCGTGCGCGAAGAGCACGATGCCCTCCGAACCGCGGACTAGACCGAGGTCGCCGCGCAGCGTGGCGTCGCGAAGCTCGATGGTGACGTCGTCCTCCGGCTGCGGCTCCGCAGTGGCGGAGACGCCGGCCTGCCGGGACTTGTCGAGCAGCTCCAGGACCTCGTCGTCGCTCGTGGCCGAGAAGTCCTCGTACCAGAGGCCGATCGCGGTCAGGTCTTCGCGCGGGCGGAGGCAGACGATCTCGTCCACCTCCGTGCGAAGATCGTTGATCACGTCGACGCTGGCGACCGGTGTGGCGAGGACGATCCGCGCGGGGTGACGGCGGCGGATGGCGCGGAGCGCGGCGCGCACGGTTCCACCCGTGGCGATCCCGTCGTCGACGAGCAGCACCGTGCGATCGGCGAGGTCCGGCGGGCTCCCGCCGTGGCGGAAGCGAAGCGAGCGCTCCGCGACCTCGCTGCGCTTGACCGCGACGATCCGCGCGACCTCTTCTTCGGAGGCCCCCACGGCGTCGATCATCTCCGTGTTGAGGTACACCTCGCCGCCCTCCGCGACGGCGCCGATCCCGAGCTCGGGCTGCATCGGAGCCCCGACCTTGCGGACCACCCAGACGTCGAGCGGGGCGCCGAGAGCGCGCGCGACCTCGTAGGCGACGGGGACGCCGCCGCGCGGCAGCCCGATGACGATGGGCGCCGAGTTGCGATACTCGCCGAGCTTGCGGGCGAGCTGCTTGCCTGCGTCGACGCGGTCGCGAAACAGCTGGACGTACTTCACTTGGCACCTCCGGTCGCTCGCTGGATCGCGTCAGCGAGCAGGCGCGAGACGCTGACCACCTCCATCGGGAAGGGGAGCGGCCGCGTGAACGGCAGCGTGTCCGTCACGAGCAACCTGCGCACGCCCGCGCGCTCGAGGCGTTCCACGGCCTCGTCGACCATGAGCGCGTGGGTCGCGGCGACGGTGGCGTCGCCGGCGGCCCCCTCCGCGTCGAGGGCCTTGAGGGTCGCCGCGACGGTGCCACCGGTCGTGATCATGTCGTCGACCACGATCGGCCTCAGCCCGCGGACGTGCCCGAAGACCTTGACCACGGCGACCTCGCGCGGGCTCTGCCTCGTCTTGTGGACGATGGCCATCGGCAGCTCGAGGATGCGCGCGTACTCGCCCGCGAGCTTGGCCGCGCCGAGGTCGGGCGCGACGATGACCGCGCCCTTGCCCGCGTGCTTGCGGAGCGACTGCGCCAGGAGCGGCGCCGCGCTCAGGTGCTCCACCGGCGCCCCGATGAAGCCCTCGACGGTGCTCGAGTGCAGGTCGACCGCGTACACGCGCTCGAAGCCCGCGCGCCCGAGCAGGTCGCCCACGACGCGCATGGCGAGCGATTCGCCGGGCCGCGTTCGGTGGTCCTGCCGCGCGTAGGGCAGGTACGGGATCACCGCCGAGACGGCGCTCGCGCCCGCGCGACGGCAGGCGTCGGTGAGGAGGAGCAGCTCGAGCAGGTGCTCGGCGGCGGGCTCGGCCCCGGTCTGGACGAGGACGACGTGACGGCCGCGCGTCTCGGCGCCGACCTCGACGTACATCTCGCCGTCGGGGAAGCGTTGGGCGCCGTAAGCGCCGAGCTCGAGGTCGAGCTCGTGCGCGAGACTCTCGGCGAGCCGGCCGTGAGCGCCACCGGCCAGCACCACGAGCTTGCTAGGCGAGTCCATGCACGAAGAACGTGCAACCTTGGTGCCTCGAGGACGGCCGAGGCTCGCGGCTCGATTCGCGGCGCAGCTCGCCGAACGCGCGCACCGATTGCGTTCGGATGAAATCGCCCGTGCTCAGCGCTTCCAGCGCTCGAGGGTGGCCGTGAAGCCGCCCATGGCGACGAGCGTGCTCGCCTCGAGCACGAGGCGCTCTTGCTCGAGCACGCGGCGCGTGTGTCGCGCGCGCGGCGTGATCCAGACGAGGCGGCCTCCCCGCTCGAGGCGGCGGGTCACGTTGCGCAGCACGTCGGTGAGGAACGCGTCGAGCGCGGACTCGCCCGCGGCCGCTCGCTCGCCCGGCCGCGCGGGGATGCGGCGGCCCATCGGCGGGTTCGTGATCACGAGCGAGACGAGGCCGGGGTCGAAGGTGCGCGCGTCCCCGGGCGCGAGCCGCGCTCCCTGCACGCGCGCGGAGGCGAGGTTCTTCTTCGCGGCGGCGAGGGCGCGCTCGTCTACGTCCGTTCCGATGAGCTCGCGGTAGGGTCCGAGGCGCGCGCGCTCGATCAGCTCGAGCCCCGAGCCGACGAAGGGGTCCCACACCACGTCGTCCTGGCGGACGCCGGCGGCGCGCGCGAGCGCCGCGGCGATCGTCGGGTGGGACGCCGCCGGCACGTCGGCGACGCGATACGCGAAGCGGCGATCGTCCCAGCTCTTGGGGACGGCCTCGACGCGCAGGCCGCGCGCGCCGCGGGCGATTTCGATCTCCCAGTCGCTGGCGATCGGATCGTTGACGAGCGAGCTCCGCGCCACGCCCTGCGCCAACGCCCGCGTCGCAGCGCGCTTGTGGCCGGCCCCGACCCACTCGATGCGGTAGCGCACGGGCCCTTGCGTGAGCGCCTCGAGCTTCGGCGCCGCGCCCGCGATGAGCTCGGCCACGCGCTCGTCGACGAGATCCGGTCCCTCGTAGAGCGGCAGCGCAACGCTCGACCAGACGTGCGCCACCGTCGCCTCTCGGAGGCTCCGCACGCGCGCGCGCACACGCCCCGGCCCGAGCACGCGCGCGCCGGGCATCTCCGCGGCGAGCAGCTCCTCCAACCCTTCGCGACAGCGCAGCACCAGATCGAACGGCTGCGCGGCCGGCCGGTCGTCGACGATCCGAGACGGCAGAGCGCGCGCACGGCCGCGCTCGATGCGCGCGGCGGCCTCGGCTCGTGTCTGTTCGAACACCCCCTCGCCCTTGCCCAGACGCTCCAGCGCGGCGAGCTCGGCGGCGCCGCCCACCTTGCCGATTGCCTCCACGACGGCGCGCTTCACCTCGGGACGAGCCTCGGTCGCGAGCGCGCCCGCGAGGGCGGTGGCGGCCCTGGAGCGAACGCTCGAATCCTGCGTGCGTCCGAGCCCGCGCGCGGCCGCCTTGCGAGTGCGCGGATCGTCGTCGGCGAGCGCGCGCACGAGCACGTCGACGGCGCCGTCGCCGCGCATCTTGGCGAGCAGACCGACCAGGCGATGCCGCTGCGGGGGCTGCGCGGCGGCGAGCAAGGCTTCGGCCCGGACCGCGGCGTCCGGCACCTGCGCCAGCGCCCTCGTCACGTGCGCGGCGTCGGTCTCGTCGACCTCGCCCAGGAGCGCGAACAGCGCATCCAAGTCGCGACGCCCCGGCGTGAAGCCTCGCGAGCGGACTTTTGCGAGGAGCGCTGCGGACATGTCGGGCCTCCACCCAGTACACGTCCAGTCGCGGGAATCGCTACGGAAAACGAACACGGCGCGGACCGAAACCCGCGCGCCGCCTTGCGCGTAGCTACTTTGGAACGCATGAAGCCAAGCGAAGCGCAGGCGAATGTCGGCGTGCTACCTGCACGCCGATTGAAGCCGAAAGACCCTTTGGAGGAAGAAGGCCCGCTCGTGAGCGACGTCACGCAGCCTCGAATGTCGAGCCGGCGATCGTTCGTCGGTACGCTCGTGGCGGGGACGGTGATCACCGCGCTCGGCGCGGCATACGTGGTGGTCGGCGACGAGGCGACGCGCAAGGCCCGCAAGCTCAAGCTCGCCGACGGGCGGCCGCGGCTGCCGCCGAACCAGTCGCTCATCCAGCGCCTCAAGCCGATGGGCGGCCAGGAGGGCGATCCGAGCCCGGGCGCCTTCAAGCTCAAGGTACACGGCGAGGTCGACAATCCCTTCGAGCTCGACTTCGCCGGCCTGCTCGCGATGCCGCAGATCAACCAGACGTGCGACGTCCACTGCGTGACCAAGTGGACGCTCTTCGACAGCCACTGGACGGGCGTGCGCGTCGCCGACCTCGCCGCGCGCGCCAAGCCGAAGAGCTCGGCGCACTACGTCGTCTTCGAGGCGGCCCACGGCTACACCTCCAACGTACCGCTGCGCGAGGCCCTCAAGCCCAACGTCCTGGTCGCCCACAAGTACGAGAACGACGCGCTGCCACGCGCCCACGGCGCCCCCGTGCGCGCGCTGGTGCCCGATCTGTACTTCTGGAAGAGCGCCAAGTGGCTCACCGGCATCTACTTCAGCGACGTCGACCGGCCGGGCTACTGGGAGACCCGCGGCTACAACAACCACGCCGACCCTTGGAAGGAAGAGCGCTACTCCTGATGTCCGCCAACCCGTCTCCGTCTCCGTCTCCGTCTCTTGCTCTGGCTCCGTCTCCGTCTCCGTCCCCGCGCAAGCGCCCCCTCCTCCGCCCCTGGCTGCGAGCCCTCCACCGCGACCTCGGCTACCTCGCCGTCGGCCTCACGTTCGTCTACGCGTTCTCGGGCCTCGCGGTGAACCACATCGCCGACTGGGATCCGAACTTCCACAACACGTCGCGCATCGTCGAGCTCGGCCCCCTCGCGGGCGACGACGACGCGATCGCCACGCAGGTGACGAGCAAGCTCGCCATCGACGAGAAGCCGAACGAGGTCTACCGCGAGGGCAACGAGCTCGAGATCCTGTTCAAGCGGCGCACCCTCCACGTCGACGTCGCGACCGGCCACGTCCTCGACGAGGAGCAGAAGCCGCGCTTGTTGCTGCGCGTCGCAAACTGGCTCCACCTCAATCGAGGCAAGAAAGCCTGGACGTATTTCGCCGACACCTACGCCGCGGGTCTGCTCGTGCTCGCGACCTCGGGGCTGTTCATGATCCCGGGCAGAAAAGGCCTCCTCGGCCGCGGCGCGGTCCTGGTCACGCTCGGGATCCTCGCGCCGGTGCTCTACGTCACGCTCTCACACGGCCCCTAGCCCGACGCCGTCTCCGTACCCGTCTCCGTCTCCGCCTCCGTCTCCGTCTCCGTCTCCGTCTCCGTCTCCGCCTCCGCCTCCGTCTCCGCCTCCGTCTCCGTCTCCGTCTCCGTACCCGTCTCCGCCTCCGAGCCGCCCTTCGCCATCATCGACATCGCCCCGCCGATCAGCGCCCCGATCGCGGCTCCCGCCGTCACGTCGCTCGGAAAGTGCACTCCCAGAACGACGCGCGACACCGCGATCCCGAGCGCCACCGCGAACAACCCCCCGACGACGAGCCACTTGCGCAGCGAGCGCCGCTCCGGCCGGCGCACCACCTCCAGCGCCAGGAAGCCCGCGAACGCGAACGCCCCGGCGGCATGGCCGCTCGGGAACGATGGATCCGTGGGCGCGGCGAAGACGAGCGCGTGCACGTCCGCGAGGCACGAGCACGGACGCGCGCGGCCGACGAGCGCCTTGAGCGCGAAGACGACGACGGCCGTGGCGACGAGCGCGCCGAGCAGGCGCAACGTCACGCGCCGCGTCCGCTCTGGCCAGGCGAACGGAAGGATGGCGAAGAGCGACCACCCGCTCCCCAGCACGGTCAGCCCGACCATCGTCCAGAGCCACACGCCCGCGCCCGCGGGACCAGCGTAGAGCCAGTGGAGCAGGCGCAAATCGAGGCTGGCCATCGACCCTCATTCTAAGGCCTTGCGCCCGCGAGGGCTCGCGATCCACACTTCACCCCGCTTGAGCCTCCGGTTCTACCTCCGCGTCGCCCTGTCGATCTGCGCCGCCGCCGTCGCCTTGCTCTGGCTCGGTGCGGGCGAGGCTCGCGCGGAATCACCGCAGTGCGACAGCCGAGGCGCCATCACCTTCGCGCCCAACCCGGTGCTCGACGTCCCGAACGCTTCGATCGACCTCGGCCAGCCGGACGACTGCGACCCATCGAGCCTCGACGCGCGCGCCTACGATCACGGCCGCGCCCCCGCGGGCGCCGACGCGACGGACGCGCTGCTTCGCGCCGCGTCGCTGCCGCAGCTGCTGCTCGTCCTGCCCGCCACGCCCTCCGCGACCGTGGAACGCGACGCCGTCCCGAACGGCGAAGCGTCCGGTATGCGCCAGTCCGTCGAGCGCCCGCCGCGAGCGTGAGCGACGACGGCTCCGGAGTCGGAGTCGAAGTCGGAGACGGGTACGGAGACGGCTCCGGAGACGGAGTCGGAGACAGAATCGGGTTCGGCTTCGGAGACGGAGCCGGCTTCCGAGTCGGGGTCGGCCGCGGAAACGACGGCCGAGCCAGTGTTTGAACCACGGGATTCGCGCTACACGCGAGTCGCCCAACCTTTCTTGCAGTTCATCAGGAGATCCCAATGTCCAAAGACGACAAAAAGAAGGACGGAGACAAGCAGCTCTCCTCCGCCACGTCGGCCGAAGCGGCCGGCATCAACACGGGTGTCGCCATCATCGGCTTCATCCTCTGCTTCCTCGCGGGCGCCATGCTCATGTGGGGGTACGACCAGAAGCGCATCCGCAGCGGCGAGATCGCGGCCGACACGGCCTCGGGCGGCGCCGCCTGGAGCGACGAGGACTCGCCCATCCCGATCTCGAGCAAGGACCCGATGTGGGGTTCGCGCACCGCGCCGGTGACGATCGTCCACTTCTCGGACTTCCAGTGCCCGTTCTGCTCCCGCGTCGACGCGACGATGGATCAGATCAAGACGACCTACGGCCCCGACAAGGTCCGCATCATCTGGAAGAACGAGCCGCTGCCGATGCACCCGAACGCGAAGCCCGCCGCCGAAGCTGCGATGGGCGTCTTCGCGCTCAAGGGCAACGACGCGTTCTGGAAGTTCCACGAGACCGCGTTCAAGAACCAGGGCGCGCTTGGCGAGGACAGCTACGAGAAATGGGCCAAGGACGCCGGCGTCGACCTGGTCAAGTTCAAGGCCGGTCTGACGGCACACACCTGGGCGAAGAAGGTCGAAGACGACCACGCCGAGGCGCAGAAGGTCGGCGTCAACGGCACGCCGGCGAGCTTCATCAACGGCGTCGCCGTCTCGGGCGCCGTGCCCTTCGATAAGTTCAAGAGCGTGATCGATCAGGAGCTCGCCAAGGCGAACGCCAAGATCGCCGCCGGGACGCCGAAGGACAAGGTCTACGTGGTGATGTCGCAGGAGAACAAGAAGAACGCTCCCGCGCCGGCCGAGGAAGAGGACAAGGAAGACACCAAGACGGTCTTCAGGGTGCCGCTCGAGAAGAGCCCCATCAAGGGCAGCCCGAACGCGCTCGTGACGATCGTGGAGTTTTCGGACTTCCAGTGCCCGTACTGCAAGCGCGTCGAGCCGACGCTCAAGGCCGTCTTCGACAAGTACGGCGACAAGGTCCGCCTCGTGTGGAAGAACGAGCCGCTCCCCTTCCACCCGCGCGCCGAACCGGCCGCCGAGGTGGCGATGGAGGCCCGCGCCGAGAAGGGCGACAAGGGCTTCTGGGACGCGCATGACAAGCTCTTCGACTCGCAGCCCAAGCTCGAGGACACGGATCTCGAGGCGGTCGCCAAGGACCTCGGCCTGAACATGGACAAGGTCCGCGAGGCGATGAAGAACCACACCTACAAGAGCCAGATGGACGCCGACACGGACCTCTCCGAGGACCTCCAGGCTTCCGGCACGCCGCACTTCTTCATCAACGGCCGCCGCCTCGTGGGCGCGCAGCCGCCGGAGAAGTTCGAGAAGATCATCGACGAGGAGATCAAGAAGGCGCAGGACCTGCTCGCCAAGGGCACCAAGCCGGCCGATCTCTACGACGCGTTGATGAAGGACGCCAAGGGCCCCGCGGCCGCCGAGAAGAAGAACGTCCCGCTGTCGGCGAGCGCGCCGGCCAAGGGCGCCAAGGACGCCAAGGTCGTCATCCAGGAGTTCTCGGACTTCCAGTGCCCCTACTGCAAGAAGGCCGAGGACTCCGTCAACGAGGTGATGAAGAACTACGGCACCAAGGTGAAGTTCGTCTGGCGCAACTACCCGCTCCCCTTCCACCAGGACGCCCCGCTCGCGTCGCAGGCCGCGATGGAGGCCTACAAGCAGAAGGGCGCCGACGGCTTCTGGAAGATGCACGACAAGCTCTACGGAGGTCAGGGCGAGAAGGACGGCCTGAAGCGCGAGGCGCTCGAGAAGTACGCGCAGGAAATGAACCTCGACATGACGAAGTTCAAGAACGCGCTCGACAACTCGACGCACCAGGCCGAGATCGACGCCGACACCGCGGCCGGCAAGGCGGCGGGCGTCAGCGGGACGCCTTGCCGGCCTTCTTCATCAACGGCTACGAGATCTCGGGCGCGCAGCCGTACCCCAAATTCCGCAAGCTGATCGAGAAGGCGCTCGCCGAAGCAAAGTGAGCGGCGCCTCGCGTCATTTGCGGTAGAACGGACCCGGGGCGCCTAGCGCGCCCCGGGTCTTTTTTTTTTCGTGGAGAACGGGATGAAGCTCTCTCGATGGGTCCGAAATGGGCTGGCTGTCGTGGCAGTGCTCGCCGCGGCGTGCGGCGGCGCGCAGCAGGACAGCTCGCAGGTGGCCTTGCCGAAGCTGCCGCCCGGGCACCCGGCCGACGGGCCGCAGATCGCCATGGCGCCCGCGGAGAAGAGCGAGGCCGACACCGCGGTCCCCATCACCGCGAACGACCCCACGTGGGGCAGCCGCGACGCGCCGGTGACCCTCGTCGAGTTCACCGATCTGCAGTGCCCGTTCTGCTCGCGCGCCGAGGCGACCGTCGAGCAGCTCGAGCAGGCCTACGGGCGCGAGCAGCTCCGCGTCGTCTACAAGGCGAACCCGCTCCCGTTCCACCCGAACGCGAAGCCGGCCGCCCTGGCCGCCGCGACGGTGCACGGGCTCGGGGGCAACGAGGCGTTCTGGACGTTCTACAAGCTCGCCTTCGATCACCAGGCCGACCTCGGCGACGCGATGTACGAACAGTGGGCCAAGCAGTCGGGCGTCAGTGTCCCCGCCTTCCGCGACGCGCTCGCGGCGCGCCGCTTCGCCGCACCGGTGGACGAGGGGGCGGAGCTGGCCAAGAAGCTGGGCGCCAACGGGACGCCGAGCTTCTTCATCAACGGGGTCAGCGTGGTGGGCGCGCAGCCCATCGACAAGTTCAAGCAGGTCATCGACGCGCAGCTCGCCGCCGCCAAGGAGAAGCTCGCCGCCGGCACGCCGCGCGCGGAGGTGTACCGGGTGCTCGTCGCGGCCAACTACAAGCCGCAAGCGGACGAGGACGAGGACGAGCCGAAGCCGGACACCGCGGTGTGGAAGGTCCCGGCGACGGGCCCGGCGCTCGGGCCCAAGACGGCGCTCGTGACGATCGTCGAGTTCGCCGACTTCCAGTGCCCGTTCTGCAAGCGCGTCGAACCGACGCTGCAGCAGGTGCGGACGACGTACGGCAACGACGTGCGCATCGTCTTCAAGCACGAGCCGCTCCCCTTCCACCCACGCGCCGAGCCCGCCGCCCAGCTCGCGCTCGAGGCGCTGGCCGAGAAGGGCGACGCGGGGTTCTGGGCCGCTCACGACAAGCTTTTCGACGCGCAGCCGAAGCTGGAGGACGCGGATCTCGAGCAGGTCGCCAGGGATCTGCAGCTCGACGTGTCGAAGGTGCAGGCCGCGATCAAGACGCACAAGTACAAGCGCGCCCTCGACGAGGACGCCGACCTCGCCGACGACTTCCAGGCCAACGGCACGCCGCACTTCTTCATCAACGGACGCCGCCTCGTGGGTGCGCAGCCGTTCGACAAGTTCAAGCAGCTCATCGACGAGCAGCTGGTGAAGGCGCGCGCGCTCGTCTCGACGGGCATCAAGCCGGAGAACGTGTACGGCGAGCTGCTCAAGACGGCCCAGGCCGCGCCGGCTCCCGAGCAGAAGACCATCACGCTGGCGGGCGCGGCGCCCGTGCGAGGCCCCGCCTCCGCCCCGGTCACGATCGTCGAGTTCGCCGACTTCCAGTGCCCGTACTGCAAGAAGGCCGACGAGACGCTCGCGCAGGTGCTCAAGGACTACCCGACGAAGGTGAGGCTCGTCTGGCGCCACCTCCCGCTGCAGTTCCATGCGCAGGCTCACCTCGCCGCGGAGGCCGGGACCGAGGCCTTCAAGGAGAGGGGCAACGACGGCTTCTGGAAGCTGCACGACGCGATGTTCGCCCACCAGGGCGATCAGGACGGCCTCTCCCGCGGGGCGATCGACGGCTACGCGAAGGCCGCGGGCGTCGACGCGAAGAAGTTCGCGCACGCGCTCGACACCGGCGCGAACGCCGCGTCGGTCGACGCCGACGCGAAGAGCGGCACCGACGCGGGGATCAACGGCACGCCGGCGTTTCTGATCGGCACCGGCACGCCGAGCGGGTCGTGGACCGCGTACTACCTGAGCGGCGCCCAGCCGATCGCCAAGTTCCGCAAGCTCATCGAGCTCGCGCTCAAGCCGGCGGCGCACAAGCCGTGAGAGCAGCTCCCGCCGTCGCCCTGGTGTGCGGCGCCGCGTGCGCGACGCTCGCGGCGCGTGACGCGGCCGCGTTCGAGCACCAGCACCACCTGGGGCTCGAAGGCGGCGTCGCGATGATCAGCATCGCCGACAAGCCCACGTGGTCGGTCGGCGGAGGCGGAGGCGTCCACTACGCCTACGGCCTCAACGACGCCTTCAACTTGATGGTCGAGGGTGCCTTCTGCCCGGTCGCGCTCGAGGAGCAGGCCGGCGGGAGCATCAAGAACAACCGCGCGACGATGGTGGAGAACCTCGGCGTGGGCGTGAGCTGGGTGCTCGACGTGACGCGCTGGGTGCCGTACTTCGGCGTGCTCGCGACGACGATGATGCTCCACGGCGGCACGGTCGACGGCGTGCGCTTCGCCGGCGGCGCGACGGTCGCGGGGGGCCTCGACTACATGGTGACGCGCAACGTGGGCGTCGGGTTCGCCTTCCGCTGGCACCTGCCTCTCACCGACATGAACGACTACCCGACCTACCTGCAGTTCTTCCTGCGGGCCGAGTACGTCTGGGGCTTCTAGCCGTGCGCCCCGCCGAGTTTCGCTACGACGACAACCTCGGTAAGCCCTGGGCTCGCGCGCTCCGGAGGTCGCTGAAGCTCGCGCTCGGTTTCGATCCCGCGCCGCCGAGAGAGCTCGTCCAGGCCTTCGCGTCGGCATACTACGACGGCGATCCGTTCGCCGAGGCGCTGGTCGGCGAGGCCCGCGACACGAACCGGGACGCGGCCCTGCGCGCGCTCGCGGAGGAGGTGGAGCGCGAGCCCGCGTGGCTCGACTGGGCCGCGGTCGAGCACGGCGCGCGCGTCTTCCGGCGCTACGGGCCGTCGATCTTCCGCTTCGCCGGCGCGATCACGCTCCAGGGCTACTCGGAGAGCTCGGTCGCCAAGCCCCTCGCGCTGACCGGCGCCTACGCAGGAGACAGCACGCGCAAGCGCTTCCTCGAGACGGTCGCCTTCTGGATCGCCGTCTCCGAGCCGGGGGGGCTGCGGCCGGGCGCGAAGGGCCGGGCGTCGGCGTTGCGCGTGCGCCTGATGCACGTCTTCGTGCGCAAGCGCCTGCTCGCGCACCCCGAGTGGAACCTCGACGCGTGGGGCGTGCCGATCAGCCAGGCCGACGCGACGCTGACCCTCATGGGCGGGAGCTTCATCCCGGGCCTGGCGATGAAGGCGATGGGGTACCGGCCGACGAACGCCGACATCGAGGCGATGATGCACTTCTGGCGGTGGGTCGGGCACCTCATGGGCGTGCGCCCGAGCTTCTACCCGACGTCGATGAGGCAGGCCTGGCAGCTCGTGTTCGCGTCGATCGTGAAGGGCAGCGGGCTCGCCGGCGAGGACGGCCGGCACCTCTGCGAGTCGTACGTGCGCGCCTTCGCCCCGGACCCGCGCGCGCCGCTGCCCGAGCGGGCGCGCGCCACGCTCGCCGACGGGGTGCACCGCGGCTTCGCGCGCTTCTTCGTGCCCCCGTGGACGTATCGCAAGAACCGCCTGCCGCCCGCGGGCCTGTGGGCGCTGGTTCCCGTCGCGGGCTTTGCGTTCGTCTTCGGCGCCGAGACGCTCCGCCGGGCGCTGCCCCCGCTCGAGGACGTGGCCGACCGCGTCGCGCGCCATCGGCGGCTCCACTTCTATCGGAGACACGCCGGCGCCCGCGAGGCGGAGTACCGCCCCGCCCAGACGTTCACGCGCTGAAGTGCCGACCACGAATGTCGGCGTGCTACTTGCGCGCCGACTGAGCGCATCGTTGTGCCAAGATACGGCGCATGAGGCTCGCTCGAGCGTGGTTCGTCGCGGCGATCGGGGCGCTCGCGGTCGAGTGCAGCAGCGGGCCGCCGCCTCCGTTCTCGGTGCAGGGCGGGTTCCTGCGCGACGCGGACGGCCGCGCCGTGATCCTGCACGGTGCCAACGTCTCGGGGCACCACAAGTGGTCTCCCTACTTCGACTTCCACCAGCCCGCGGACTTCGCGCGCATGCGCGACGAGTGGGGCATGAACTCGATGCGCCTGCTCACCACGTGGGCGGCGATCGAGCCGCAGCGGGGCGTCTTCGACGAGGCGTACCTCTCCGCCCTCGAGCAGCGCGTCGAGTGGGCCGAGGCGGCCGGCATCCTCGTCGTGGTCGACATGCACCAAGATCTCTACGGCGAAGGCTTCCTCGGCGGCGACGGCGCGCCGCTCTGGACGTGCGACGCCTCGCGCTACGCCGCGTTCGTCCCGACGACCCCTTGGTTCTTCGGCAACCTCGATCCCAACGTCGAGGCGTGCGTCGACGGCCTCTACCACGACGACGGCCTGCAGACGGAGTTCACCGAGGCGTGGAAGCACGTCGCGGCGAAGCTCGCCTCGCACGCGAACGTCGTCGGCTTCGATCCGCTGAACGAGCCGGGCTGGGGGACTGCCGCGATGAACGGCTACGAGGCCGAGGTGCTCGCGCCCTTCTACGAGCGCGTCGTCGCCGCCGTGCGGAGCGTCGCGCCGCAGTGGGTCGCCTTCATCGAGCCGGGCTCGAGCCGCAACCTCGGCCTGCCCACCGGCCTGCCCAAGCCCGACTACCCGAACGTGGTCTACGCGCCGCACGCGTACGACTCCGACGCCGAGCAGGGCAAGCCCTTCGACGCCGCGCACCGCGCCAACGTCCTCGCCAACGCGGCCGCGCTCCGGACCGAGGCTGACGCGCTGGGTGCCGCGCTCTGGATCGGCGAGTACGGCGGGCCCTCCTCGCTCGCCAACATCACCGACTACATCACGGCCGAGCGCGACGGGATCGACGCCGTCGGCGGCGGAGCGACGTACTGGGACTACAGCAAGACCGACGACGGGTACGGCCTGCTGAACAACGACGGGAGCGAGAAGACCGCCATCCTCGCCATCGTCGCGCGCCCGTACCCTCAGCGCGTCGCGGGAGGTTCCGTGCAGAGTACATGGGATGGCGCGACCCGGACTTTGACGGTGACCTACGCCCCCGATCGCTCCATCGCCGCCCCGACGCTCATCGCGGTGCCGCCGGCCTTTCAGCCCGTCAGCGTCGAGTGCGGAGGGTGCGCCTACGACCTCGGCAGCCCGGGCGTGCGCATCGTCACCCCGCCCCCCTCGTCCTCTGCGACCATCGTCGTGCACACTCCATGAGAAGCTTTCGCGCGAGTCGCGCGTACAACGAGCACCCGTAGGCATGTACCCCCAGAGCTCCCCTTACGGCTCGCCGTGGCAACCCCAGCCCTACGGCGCGCCTCCCGCCCCGAGGCCGCCGTCGCGCACGCCGTGGCTGGGGATCTTCGCGGGCATCTTCGCGGTGCTGCTGGTCGTGGGCGGCCTCGCGACGCTCGCGATCGTGCTGCTCTCGCGGACGCACAAGACGAGCGCCGTCTGGAGCGACGCGGACTCGCCCGTTCCCGTCTCGAGCGCCGACCCGACGTGGGGCGACCGCACGGCGCCCGTCACGCTCGTGGTCTTCGGCGACCTCCAGGACCCGTTCTGCGCGCGCCTGCAGCCCACCGTCGACAGCCTCAAGACGCTCTACGGTCCGGCCACCCTGCGCGTCGTCTTCAAGAACGACCCGCTGCCTTTCCACACCAACGCCAAGCCCGCCGCCGAGGCCGCGATGGGCGTGCTCGAGCTGAAGGGGAGCGACGCGTTCTGGCACTTTCAGGAGCGCGCCTTCGCCAACCAGCACTCGCTCACCCAGGCGTCCTTCGAGGACTGGGCCTCCGAGTCGAGCGTCGACATGCCGCGGTTCCGCCGCGGCCTCTCGACGCACAAGTGGCAGGCCAAGGTCGACGACGACGCGGCGATCGCCAAGACGGTGGGCGTGACCGGGACGCCGACCTCGTACGTGAACGGCATCAAGCTGAGCGGAGTGCAGACGCTCGCCCAGTTCCAACACGTGATCGACGACGAGCTGCCGAAGGTCCGGCTGCGCCTGTCGAGCGGCTCGCGCCCCGACCGCATCTACGTCGAGCGATCGAAGGACAACATCGGGACCTCGTGGCCGCCCCCCGCGCCCAGCGGCCTCGGCCTGGCCGGGACGGGCACGGCGCCCGCGCCGTCGACGACGAGCACCTACGCGCCGCCCACGGTCACCGCCACGATCCACCGCGTCCCCGTGGGCACGAGCCCCGTCCTGGGCAAGAAGGACGCGCTCGTCACGCTCGTGGAGTTCGCGGATTTCCAGTGTCCGTTCTGCCAGCGCGCCGAGACGACGCTCGCGGCGCTCCGCGCCGAGTACGGCGACAAGCTGCGCATCGTCTGGAAGAACAACCCCCTGCCCTTCCACATCCACGCCGTGCCCGCCGCCGAGCTCGCGCTCGAGGCGCGCGACGAGAAGGGCGACGCCGTCTTCTGGCGCGTGCACGACGACATCTACGCCTCGCAGCGCGCTGGCCTCGAGGTGGCGGACCTGCTCCGGATCGCGCACGCCGCCGGCGTCACCGAATCGAAGGTGCGCGACGCGATCGCGACCGGCAAGCACCAGCCCATCATCGACGCCGACGCCTCGCTCTCACGGAGGGTCGGCGCGACCGGCACGCCGACGTTCTTCGTCAACGGCCGGATGATCA
>DATIQP010000154.1:0-23444 GCA_035470765.1 Polyangiaceae bacterium
GGGCAAGAAGGAGCGAGCCCTCACGATGGAAGGATAGACCAACGGGCTCGTCGGTTGTTCCCCCCTCCTCCGTCTGGGGTATAGAGAGGCCAGTCATGCGCGTTTTGTCGGGCATTCAGTCGTCGGGCAAGCTCCACATCGGCAACTACTTCGGAGCCATTGCTCAGTTCCTCGAGCTGCAGCACCAGGCCGAGTGCTTCATCTTCATCGCAGACCTCCACGCGCTCACGACCTTGCGCGATGGCGACAAGCTGCGCGGTCTCACGCGCGACGTCGCCCTCGACTACCTGGCGCTCGGGCTCGATCCGTCGAAGGTCGCCCTTTTCCGCCAGTCGGACATCCCCGAGGTCACCGAGCTGTTGTGGATCCTGCTGTCGGTGACGCCCATGGGCCTGCTCGAGCGGGCGGTCTCCTACAAGGACAAGCTCGCGCATGGGATCTCGGCCGACGCTGGGCTCTTCACCTACCCGGTGCTGATGGCGGCCGACATCCTGGCGTACGACTCCGACGAGGTGCCGGTCGGCAAGGATCAGATCCAGCACCTCGAGATGGCGCGCGACATCGCCATCAAGCTCAACGCGGCGTTCGATCCGAAGTACCTCCACCGCCTCAACGAGGCGACCGCGGCGGCGAAAGCCAAAGGCGCCGCGGAGCACGTCTCGGCGCCGGGCCTGCTCAAGCTGCCGCGCGCACGTATCCAGGAGAGCCGGGCGGTCGTGCCCGGGCTCGACGGCCAGAAGATGAGCAAGAGCTACGGCAACACCATCGATCTCTTCGCCGACGACGCTTCGACGAAGAAGCGGATCATGAGCATCAAGACGGACTCGACTCCCGTCGAGGCGCCGAAGGATCCGAACGCCACGCCCGTCCATGCGCTCTTGAAGCTCTTTGCGTCCGTCGAGGAGATGGCGGAGATCGATCGAACGTTCCGCGAAGGGGGCAAGGGCTACGGCCACTACAAGCAGCGCCTCGCGGAGCTGTTCTTCGAGAAGTTCGGCGAGGCCCGCAAGAACAGGCTCGAGCTCGAGAAGGACCCCGAGAGGGTGGAGCGCGTGCTGCGCGACGGCGCCGAGCGGGCGCGGGCCGCCGCGGCGCCGGTGATGGACCGGGTCCGCCGCGCGGTCGGGCTCCGGTAGTGTGCAACGTGAAGGACGGTGTGTGACGGCCCGTGTGACGCGGGTGTCATCCTTCGTTCACATCGTTCCCCCGGGATCCCTCGAAATCGTGCATCATCGAGCTGTTTCCGCCGGCTCGAGTGTTTGGAACGCCAGTTGCTATGTGGCCGGTGTCGGGAGGACTTCCAAATGCACGTCTCGTTGCAGCG
Source organism: Polyangiaceae bacterium (assembly GCA_035470765.1). GTDB lineage: Bacteria > Myxococcota_A > Polyangia > Polyangiales > Polyangiaceae > DASXHD01. Next base: position 1,325 of record DATIQP010000154.1, read on the forward strand.
CTGTGTCGCGGCTTTCACCGCAGCTTCGCTTCTCGCCATGCCGATGACCGCCATGGCGCAAACCTACCAGGGCCAGGTCGAGGTGCAGGTGGGCCCGCCGCCCCCCGTGCAGATCCAGGTCCAGCAGGCTCCCCCTCCGCCGCCGCCGGAGGCCGTCGCGCCGAACGGGCAGTACGTGGCGCCGATGCAGCAGCAGACGCAGCAGACCTACGTCCCGCAGAGCGTGGCGATGTCTGGGCCGCGCGTGATCAAGGACTGGCAGGAAGGCGAGCCCATCCCGCCGGGTTACCACCCGAGCACGCGCATGCGGGGCGGCCTCGTCGGCGGCGGAATCGGCGTGTTCACGCCGGCGTATCTCATTTCCATCATCATCGCGGCGGCCAACGCGGACAACGGCAGCGCCAACGCGTTGTGGATCCCCGGCATCGGGCCGTTCATCCAGATGGGGCAGGTCGGAGGCAGCAACTGCGACGCCAGCTGCCGTGCAACCGCCGACGTCGGCCTGGTCATCGACGGCGTGATGCAGGCAGGCGGTATTGCGATGTTCATCGCGGGAATCGCCTGGCCGAAGACCGTGTTGGTCCGCAATGACCTAGGCAAGGTCCACGTCATGCCCGTGCCCATGGTCGGGCAGAACACGACGGGCCTCGGCCTCGTCGGCACGTTCTGAGCGAGCTGCTACGCTGAGCACGCGCATGCGTGCAGCGTCTCTCGTCGTCACGATCTCGATCGGCGTCGCCGCGCTGGGGTCCTTTCCCGGGTGCGGGGCCTCGCCGGTCGAGATCTCGATGGACTTCACGCGCCCGGCGAGCCTCTACGACGCGCCGTTCCCGAGCGAGGACCTTCGCACGAGCGACGGTCACGTCGACCTGTCGAAGTTTCCGGGCCGTGACAGCGCCCTCGTCATCACGCAAGCGCTGAAGCTCGTCGAGACCGACGCCCGCGGGTTCTCCACCACAGCGGGCGTATTCATGCAGGCGACCGGCGCGCTGGACCCGGCGAGCCTGCCGTCGCTCGACGCGAGCGTGGCGGACGGCGCAGCGGTCTTCCTGGTGGACGCCGATCCGAGCTCGCCGGACTTCAAGCACAAGGTCCCCGTCTCGGTGAGCTACCAGGACGACGGCGGTCCGTACGGCGCGCCATACCTGCTCACGATCCTGCCGTACCAGGGGCTGCCGCTGCGTCCGCAGACCCGCTACGCCGCCGTCGTCACGACCAAGGTCCGCGACTCGCTCGGCCGTCCGCTCGCGGCCAGCCCGGCGATGGTCGGTCTGTTGGGTGGGCTCGAGCCCGAAGGCGTGACGGGGCCAGCGGGGCAGGAGATGATCGACGCGACCGCGGTGGTGGCGGGCCTCGTCGATCCCACCACGATCGCCGGCGTCGCGGTGTATCGCACCGACTCGCCGCTGGACGAGATGGGCGCCGTGGTGGGCGACACGCTGGCGAGCGCCATCCCGCAGCCGAACGCGCCGTTCTCTGCCAACGAGGTGTTTTCCGACTACTGCGTCTACTCGTCCACGATCGACATGCCGGACTACCAGGCGGGGACGCCGCCCTACGCCTCCGACGGCGGGCAGTGGCAGTTCGACGCGCAGGGCAAGCCGATCGTGCAGCAGATGCAGAAGGCGAACGTGGTGGTGACGCTGCCCCGCGCGACGATGCCGGCCGGCGGCTTCCCCACGGTGGTGTTCTCGCGGACGGGCGCGGGAGGCGACCGCCCGCTCGTCGACCGCGGCGTGCAGCCCGCGACGGGGCAGCCCGCGACCACCCCGGGGACGGGTCCGGCGCTCGAGTTCGCGCGCGCGGGCTTCGCGGCGATCAGCATCGACGGGCCGCTCGGTGGCCTGCGCAACCCGACGGGCGATCCCAACCAGGAAGACTTCCTCATCTTCAACATCTCGAACCCCGGCGCCATCCGCGACAACATCCGGCAGAGCGCGGTCGAGCTCGCCCTCACGGCGCACATCCTCGACGGGCTCACGGTCGACGCGAGCGCGTGCCCGGACCTCGCGCAGGCGCAGGTGAAGTTCGACACGAGCAAGCTCGCCCTCTTCGGGCACTCGATGGGCGCGACGATCGCGCCGCTCGCCGCCGCGTTCGAGCCGCGCTTCGGCGCCGTCGTGCTGAGCGGCTGCGGCGGCAGCTTCATCGACAACGTGCTCTACAAGGAGAAGCCGCTCGTCATCAGGCCGCTCGCGGAGGTGCTCATCGGGTACCCGCCGCTCGGGCGCCATCTGAGCGAAGGCGACGCGGCGCTGTCGCTGGTGCAGTGGGCCGCCGAGGCGTCGGACCCGCCCGTGTACGGCCGGCGCATCCTCGACGGCAGCGGCGCGCCGCACCACGTGCTCATGTTCCAGGGCATCGTGGATCACTACATCATGCCGCCGATGGCGAACGCCTCGACCCTTTCGTTCGGGCTCGATCTGGTCGGCCCCGAGCTCGACGATCAGGTGCCGGAGATCGCGTCGTTCACTCCGATCGGCAAGGTGCTGCCGTTCGTCGGCAGGACGGCGATCCAGTATCCGGCCGTGGCCAACATCAACACGGGCTCGAGCGACGTGACCGCGGTGGTGGCGCAGGGGCCGTCCGACGGCATCGAGGACGGTCACGAGTTCGTCTTCCAGACGCCCGGGCCGAAGTACCAGTATCGCTGCTTCCTCGCGAGCTATGCGAAGGGGCAGAGCCCGCAAGTGCCGTCGCCGCAGGACTCGACCGCGCTCTGCCCGCTGCCCTGATCGCCGCCGCGGCGATCACCCCAGGAATCCGGCGACCGCGTCGGCGACGCGCGCGTCGAAGAGAATGGACAGGTGGCCGAGGTGGTCGACGGCGAAGTCGTCTCCGCCCCAGCGCTGCAGCGACGAGATGCGCTCGCCGGGGCACGCGACGTTGTCGTGGCGGGAGTAGATGCTGAGCGTCGGCACGGCGAGCGGGACGGCGGCGAGCTCCTCGAGGAACGGCGTCCCGGCGCGGAGCTGTCGCCCGCCCGGGCCAATGACCGGCCCGGCCCACCGCACGCCGGTGTGGGGGCTGGCGATGGTGACGCACTTGCGCACGCGCGACGGGTCGAGCCGGATGCAGTGGCGCGCGACGAGGCCGCCCATCGAGTGGCACACGAGGTCGACCGACGCGGCGCCCGTCTCCCGGCGGACGCGATCGACGAAGCGCGCCAGCCGCTCGCCGTTCTTCCGGATGTCGCCGTACGAGAAGTAGTTGAAGCCGTAGACGGGGCCGAAGCCGCGCCTCCGCAACGCGCGCGCGAGGTAGATGAAGTTGACGCGGTTCTGCGTGTAGCCGTGCACGAGCACGATCGGCTGCTTGCCGACGCCCTGCTTGCGGCCGAGGGCGACGTAGAGCGGCAGGAGCGCCGTGATGAAGAGCGCCAGCAGCCCCTCGCGCAGCACCGCTCCGAGCGTCTCGCCGAACGCGCGCCTCGGGACGTGAGCGAAGGTGAACAGGTACGAGCCGGCGACGTAGATCGCCACGCCGACCGTCGTCGCGGCGACCACGCCCTCGCTGGTCCAGAGCGCCCAGTGCATCCGGCGGAGAGCCTAGCGCATCCCGGCGTGTCCGCCGTCGCGCTGCTCGCAGAAGCCCGAGCCGGAGACGGGCTGGCGGTCCAGCTCGCCCTCCCACGCGAAGCCGAGGAAGCCGCCACCGAAGGCCTCCCTCGCCATGTCGGTCGTGGCGCGCGCCTCGTAGCGGAGCGTCCCTTCGCGCGTCGCCATGACGCCGCTCCAGCGCGACGGTACGTCCCCGCCGGCCTCGAGCACGCGGATGCTCAAGCGTCGCACGCGCGCGACGCGGCGGCCGGGCTCGACGCGCGCGCCGCCGTGAGCGCCCGCGCCGTGGATCGCGAGGCCGGCAGGCGGCGAGCGGCGGCCCCAGAGCCGCGCGCTCATCCCAGCTTCTGGGCGATCCGTTCGGCGGCGCGGGTGGCCATCGCCATGATCGTGATCTGGGGGTTCACCGCGACGGAGCTCGGCACGACACTGCCGTCGGCGATGAACAGGCCCGGGCGGCCGAAGACCTCGTGATCGGTGTCGACGACGCCGCGGCGCGCGCTCTTCGCCATGCGGCACGTGCCGAGAGGGTGGAAGCCCATGAGGGTGAAGTCGTTGGCCGCCGGCAGAGAGCGCTCGAGGCGCTCGAGGTCCGTGGCGCTCGCGACGCGCCGGTGGCCGTGGATGGATGGGTAAACCTCGCGCGCGCCGGCGGCGAGGAAGATGCGCGAGAGGATCGCCGCGCCGCGCGCGAGGCGCGCCCGCTCCTTGTGGCCCATCCAGTAGAAGATCAGCGGGCGACCGCCGACGCCCCGCCGCACGCTGCCGAGCGAGTCGTCCTCGATCATGACGCCGAAGCTGGCGATGCGGTCGTAGCGCTCCATGAGGTACATCAGCGGGTCGCCGACGGCCGCGAACTGCGCCGCCCCGATGTCGACCGGGGCGGAGGCGCCGAGGAAGAGGATGCCGTGCTCGCGCTGGAACTCGTCGACGCAGTAGCCCTGCGGGATGGCGGAGTAGCCGTGGATGGGCTCGTCGAAGAGCGCGGCGACCATCATCGCAGGGTGCACCGACAGGTTCTTGCCGACCTGGCGAAGCTTCCGGTCGATGCCCTCGCGCTGGAGCAAGAGCGGCGTGACCAGCGTGCCGCAGGCGAGGACCGTCGCGCGGGCTCGGACGGTGACCTTCTTGCCGCTCTCGTGGGCCCGGCCGACGACGCCGGCGACGCGGTCGCCGTCGTAGACGAGCGACGCGGCGCGGACGCCGGTGAAGAGCTCGGCGCCGGCGCGCAGGGCCGCGGGCACGTACGAGACGTTGGTGCTGCGGCGCGCGTCGGTCGGGCAGCCGGAGTCGCAGACCCCGGAGCCGTCGCAGTCGGGGGCGTTGCGGTCGACGGGGCGGTGCGAGTAGCCGAGGGCGTCGGCGCCGCGGGCGACGACGCGCGCCACGCCGCCGAGGTACTTCCAATCGGCGCGCGCGACGCCGAGCTCGCTCCACACGCGATCGAAGTGCGGCGCCATCGCGTCGGGCGACAGCTCGGAGAGCCCGTCCTTCTCGACCCACTTGCGCAGCACCCACTCGGGCGTGCGCCAGCACGTGCCGGTGTTGACCGCCGTCGAGCCGCCGACGAGCTTGCCCATGGGCAGCCCGATCACCGTGTTGCCGAGCGAGCCGACCATGCCGCGCTCGCGGTAGAAGCGCGTCACGCTCTCGATGAGGCCGCCCGCGAAGTCGCTGCGGTGGAAGTAGCCGCCCTCCTCCAGCATCAGGACGGCGAAGCCCTTCTGCGCGAGCTCCTTGGCGACGACCGCGCCGCCCGCGCCGGTCCCCACGACGACGACGTCGCACTCGACCTCGACGTCCTCCTCGAGATCCTCGCCGCGCGTGACGCGCTCCATGTAGCGCTGCTTCTCGGGCGCGGCCTGGAAGCGGTACGTCGCGCCGAGCTCGCGGTAGATCTCCGGATCGTCGAAGTAGGCGACCTTGATCGGCGCGGTCAGCGCGAGGGCGAGCGTACGCCGCGCCACGTCGTCGTGGTCGGCCCAGTCGCCGAGCAGCCGCGAGCGCTCGTACTCGTGGAGCTCCGAGAAGGCGCGACCGCGCGGCGAGGCGAAGGCGCGGGCGCCCTGCTCGAGGGCCTCGAGCAGGCCGGCGTAGTGCTCTGCGGCCTGCGGGCCGAAGTGCGCGAGCATCTCCTCGAGCTTCGCGACGGTGCGCGCGTCGGCGCGAGGGAACCTCTGGCCGCCGGGCACGACGGCCTCGGCGAGGGCGAGGGCGATCCGGGCGCTGCGGGCCGAGAAGCGCGTGACCTCGGGTGTGCCGTGGCGCTCGTGCGCGAGCGGCAGCCGGCGGGGCGGCTCCGCGGCGCGGAGGCCGCTGCCGTTCCGAGCGAGCGCCGGCTCAGCTCGCATGGGCGGCGCCGCGCGAAGGGAGTTGCTCCAGCGACCGCCCGAGCCGCACGCTGAGGAGCAGCCCGCGCAGGTGCTTGCGCATGGAGAAGCGCAGCACCGCGTGGCCCCAGACGTGGCCCTGCTCGTCGGTCACCTCGCCGGGGAGTGTCGTCCAGCTCTCGAGGTAGGCCAGGGGATGGCGCCCGCTCCCGAGCGACTTCGAGCCGTCGAAGCGATACTTCTTGCCGTCGTCGCCGGTGAAGTCGAGGACGTAGCGAATGCGTCGCTCGAACACCGGCGAGAGCTCGAGCCGCCCCGTCGTGGGCACGTCCTTGGCGAGGCCGTCGAGCCTCAGCGTGCCCTCGGCGTCGCACATCGCGACGCGGGCCACGACGTTGGGCGTGCGCACCTTCACGCGGAAGCGGAACGGGCGATCGAATCGCTCGCCGGTCTTCTGGATCGTCCCTTCCATCACCTCGTCGAACGCAAATCCGATCATGAACATTCTGTATATTCAGAATGCTCGCGGCGCAAGGCGCGGCGGCGATTTTTTCGCCTAGAACGAGCGCGAAAGGCCGACCGAGCCGGGGCCGACCTGGACCTGCCAGCCGGTCTTGCTGGCGGGGTGGCCCGAGGCGTTGGCGAGGATGAGGGACAGCACGCTGAGGCTCACGCCGGCGATGCCCAGGCCCATCGCGACGTTGGCGAGGATGATCCGCGTGTTGGCCCAGTCCACGTCGGACTGCTTGCAGCTGCCCGCGCACGTGGCGCGCATCGTGTTCACGTCGCTCGCGGTGGTGCCGATGAGGACGCCCATGCCGGCGAACGACGCGATGCCGACGCCGAGCATGACGCCCGCGAAGACCGGGAAGTGGAAGCCTCGCTTCTCCTCCGCCGCGGGAGGCGCACCGCTGCTGACCGGCGCCTCGGGCGCGGGCGTGGAGCTCGTCGCCATGGGGGCGTTGGCGGCGCCGAAGTGAACGTCGACCAGGCGGTCCTTCTCGCCGGACCGGATGACGAGCTGCTGCTCGACGTCCGCGTCGCCCTGGTGCGTGTAGCGGAACTTGTGGACCCCCGGGTCGACCTGCATGGGCCGGCCGTCGAGCGTGGAGGTCCGGAGGACGTCGTCGATGACGACGTTCACGTCGACGAGATCCCTGTTCTGCGCGTCGCGGGCGCGGACGTTGACCGTGGGGATCTCGCGCTCGACCTCGGAGAGCCACGTGGCGCACTGGCGCGAGACCATCGACGGGCACTCGTCGCGTGCGCACGTGACGAAGGCGTGCTTCGCCTCGGTGAGCTTGCCCTTGTCGCGGAGATCCTGCCCGTGGTCGGCGGCCTCGACGCAGGCCTTGCGAGCGTCGGCACGAGCGAGGCCCGGCGCGAGCAATGCGACCGCCACGCCGATGAAGGCCGCCCGCCGCGTCCCGGTCACAGGCACTCCGTGCGGAAGTGCATGTGGCCCTGGCCGTCCACGGTGTAGGGCCTCTCGCAGTTGGGCTTGGTCGGCTTGGCCGCCGCGTGCTGCGCGGCGGCCGGCCTCGGCGCCGCCGTCGTCGCAGCAGCGGTCGTCGCAGGGACGGGCGGGGACGCGGCCGGAGCGGCCGTCGTCGCGGCCGGGGCCGTCACCGTCGGCTCGGCGTAGGTCGGCGGCGGTGACGCGGCGACGGAGGGCGTGTCGGGAGCGCTCGCGGCCGTGCTCGGCGGGAGCGCGGCGGGAGCGGTCGACGGGCCGGTCCCCGAGCCGGCGCGGCCGAGCACGAACGCGCCGCCCGCGATGAGGATGACCGCGGCCGGCGCCAACGCGAGCACCCAGCGACGGCTCTTGGTCGCGGGCGGGGGCTCGGTGACCGTGAGGGAAACCTGGGAGCCGGCGGTGCGCTCGCTGCGCGCCTCGTTGTCGGGGAGCTGCGGCACGCTCGTCACGCCGCTGCCTGGGCCGCGCGCGAGCTCGGAGGCGAGCGCGGCCTGCACCTCTTCGCGGCCGACGCGCATCCCGCTCTCGATCTCGGCGATGCGCCGGGTGCGGCGCATGATGCCCTCGCCCGCGACGCGCTCTACGTAGTCCGCGACCTCGACGGGCGACGCCACGCCGCCTGCGACACGCTCCACCTCGACGGCCATCGCCTTCGCCGAGGGGAAGCGCTCGTGGGGGAGCCTCGCCGCCGCGGTCCGCACGAGCCAGTCCCAGCTCGCGAGCGATGGGTCCATGTCGCTCGGGAGCGTGAGATCGTTGCGGAGGATCCTGGCGAGCGAGGTCGTGTCCTGGCTCTTGGTGAACATGCGCCGGCCGGTGAGAAGCTCGTAGAGCACCAGGCCCATCGCGTAGACGTCGGTCGTGCGATCGACGGCGTCGCCCTCGAGCTGCTCGGGGGACATGTAGAGGACCTTGCCCTTGATGTCGCCGCCGCGCGTCGAATGGAACTTGTCCTCGGCCTTCGCGACGCCGAAGTCGAGCACGCGAGGAGTGCCGTCGATGCCGACGAGGATGTTCTGCGGGGACACGTCGCGGTGGACGATGCACAGCGGCTTGCTCCCTTCGTCGCGCGCCTCGTGGGCGGCGTGAAGGCCTTGCAACGTGCCGGAGACGATGGACGCGACGATGCGGGGCGGGATGCGCTCGCCGTCCTCGTTGGCGCGCCGGACGAGCACGCTCGCCGATTCCCCACGCACGTACTCCATCACCAAGAAGAGCTCGCCGCCCGTAGCCACGACGTCGATCGTCGGGACGACGTTCGGGTGCTGGATGCGCGCCGCGAGGCGAGCCTCGTCGAGGAACATCGCGACGAACTCGGGATCGGCGGCGAACTGCGAGTGGAGGCGCTTGATGGCGACCGTGCGCGTGAAGCCGACAGGCCCCGCGAGCCGACCGAGATGGACCGAGGCCATCCCGCCGGAGGCGATGCGATCGTAGAGGGCATAGCGCCCGATTACGATCGGCGCGTTCGGCGCAGTCGAATCGCCCTCCATTCACGCATAGTATCACGTTGCCCGAAGTGACAAACCTCAAGATAATGGGCCGTATGGCGGCGAGTGCTTACGTGGGGCGGGGACTCGCGGCCGCTTTGCCGGGGATCTCGGGGGCCGCGCTTGCCCTGGCGCTCGGCGCCTGCGGCTTCGGCATCAACCTCGACGGGCTCGCGGGCCCCTCGGACAGCGGCGCGGACGCGATCCCGACGGTCGGCGGGCTCGGCATCGGGGCAGGCAACGACGCGAGCTGCGTCGTGCGCCAGGACGGCAGCGTCGCGTGCTGGGGCGACGGTTCGCACCTCGGCAACGGGAGCTTCACGGACTCGAGCTCGCCCGTGCTGGTCTCGGGGTTGAACGACGCCGTGCAGGTGAGCGTGGGCAACTGGCACGCGTGCGCCGTGCGCAAGACCGGGCAGGTCGCCTGCTGGGGGCGCAACTGGAGCGGCATGCTCGGCAACGGGAGCACCGACGACTCGCCGACGCCCGTGCTCGCCGCCGGCATCAGCGACGCGGTCGCCGTGTCCTCCGGCTACGAGACCACCTGCGCGGCGAAGAAGGACGGCACCGTCTTCTGCTGGGGCGCCGACGATTACGGCGAGGTGGGCAACGGCACGACGGCGGGCAGCGTGCCCATCCCCGTTCCGGCCGCCGGCATCACCGACGCCATCGGCGTGGCGACCGGGACCCAGCACGCGTGCGCGGTCACGAAGGCAGGAGCCGTCTACTGCTGGGGCCGCGGCGTCTACGGCGAGAACGGCGATCCGAACAATGCCAGCCAGTCCAGCCCGCAGCTCGTCGCGGGCATTGGCAACGCGGCGGCCCTGGGCGCCGGGGATCACTACACGTGCGCGCTGACGACCGACGGTCACGTGTCGTGCTGGGGCGTGAGCTGGAATGGCCGGCTGGGCAACCCCGCCACGAACACGACGCCCGTCCCTTCCGATACTGGGCTGTCGAACGTCTCGGCGCTCAGCGTGGGCATCTCGCACGCGTGCGTCTTGAAGAGCGACGCGACGGTCGCGTGCTGGGGCGACAACGACGTGGGCGAGTGCGGCGTCGGAGCGCACGGCGGCTCGCTCCAGGTCCCGGTGCCCGTGTCGAACCTGTCGGGCGTCGCCGCGGTGGCGAGCGGCTACAACCACAGCTGCGCGCTGCTCACGAGCGGGAAGGTCTCGTGCTGGGGCGGGAACATGACCGGCGCCCTCGGCCAGGGGACCACGGTCCTCACCCCCCAGCCGACGCCGGTGCCGGGGGAGACCAACACCGCCGACGTGGCGTGCGGCGACGACTTCACCTGCGCGGCGCGCAAGGACGGGACCGTGTCGTGCTGGGGTAACAACGATACCCTCCAGCTCGGCGCGACCGCGCCGCCCCTCACCGCGACGCCCACCGTGGTGCCGAACCTTTCGGGCGTCACGAAGATCAAGTCCGGTCCCGACGCGCAGACGGCGTGCGTCGTCGGCGGCGGAAACGCGGTGACGTGCTGGGGCAACGACGACTACGGGCAGCTCGGCAACGACAACAACGGCGATCCGGAGATCCCGACGCCCTTCGGTGTCGCCGGGACGCAGCTCGTTGTCGGCGTGCACGACGTCTGCGTGCTCGCCATGGATGGCACCGTCCCGTGCGCGGGCTACAACGCGGACGGTCAGCTCGGCAACGGGACGACGACCGGGAGCAGCGCGACGCCGACGGCGGCGACGGGTGTCGCGGGCGCGACCCTGATCGGCGGCGGCACGGCCCACGTGTGCGCGCTCGCCACCGGCGGGCTCCTGTGCTGGGGCGACGACGACAACGGGCAGCTCGGCGACAACAAGACCGCCGCCGGGGTCGGTACGCCGCAGCCCGCGCCCGCCGTCACCTTCGGCGCTCCGCTGGACATCTCGGGCGGGTCCGACTTCACCTGCCTGATCGCACCGGGGGGCGACGTGTATTGCCTGGGCACCGGAGGCTCCGGGCAGATGGGCTCGGGCAGCCTCTCCGGATCGAAGACGCCGGTGAAGGTCCTGTCCCTGACGCAGCCGGCGGTGCAGCTCGCGCTCGGCGACTCCTTCGCCTGCGCGCGCCTCTCCGACGGCACGGTCTCGTGCTGGGGCGACAACCGCGACGGTCAGCTCGGCAACGGGCAGGTGACGCCGTACGGCACCGCGTCGCCGGTGAAGAACCTGACCGACGCCGTCTCGATCGCCGCCGGCAGCTACCACGCGTGCGCGGTTCGCGCGGGCGGGCAGCTCGTCTGCTGGGGGAGCAACTGGGCCGGTCAGCTCGGGGACGGCACGACGATGATCATGGACTCGCCGACGCCCGTGCCCGGCTTCTGAGCGGAGCCTTCGAGCTCAGGGGGATTGGGTCCACACGCTCGGGTCGCTGCACTTCTGCGATTGGATCTTCTTCGTCGAGAGCGCGACCTCGTAGGCCGAGCCCGCGCACGAGCCGATCTTCGTCCCCCATTCGCGGCCTTCGTCGGGCTGGCGGAGCTTGGGCGGCAGCTGCTTTTTGACCTTGTTCAGGCACACGCGCGTGGCGGACGCCGCCGTCTGCTCGCACAGGGCCGGCGTGACGGCGAAGCACGCGCGGAAGTACGTCCCCGCCTTGCAGAGCGCGACGGGCAGGGCCACCTCGAACTGCGCCACCCACACGTCCCGGTCGACGAGGATCGCGGGCGAAGAGGAGTCCACGGGAGCCGGGCTCGGCTCGGGCGCGGAGACGGCGCTGGGCGGCGGAGCGGCGGGCTCCGGCGGGGGCGGCGCGCTCGTGCTGGCTGGGGGCGCGGAGCCGGCGGCCGGGGGGAGCTCCACCACGGACGCTTGCGGCTCGTGGGCGCAGCTCGAGGACGCGAGAAGCAGGAGTGCGGGAAAGAGGGCGCACGGTCGCAGCATGTCGCGAAGGTATCGCCGATCGGCGGCCCGCGTCAGGGCGAGCCGGCTGGGTCGTCCGCGTGTCGGTGCTGTTGACATGACAGGGCGAAGTGATAAAAGTCTCAGCCCCGTTGCGGGAGTAACTCAGTGGTAGAGTGCCACCTTGCCAAGGTGGACGTCGAGGGTTCGAATCCCTTCTCCCGCTCCAGAAATCAGCCGGTCTCGCGCTTCGCCCGGCTTCGGTTCACCTGACTCTGTCGGCTGATCCGCGCGTCACGGCCCCGTGCCGCAGAAGACGTCGAGGAGCTTCGGCACGTCCGCGTCGGACTGCGGGAAGCAGCTGAGCGCCTTCGGGGGCGCCGCGTCGCCCTGCAGCCCAGCGCACACCGGGTCGGTGTTGAACTTGTCGCCGTACACCTTGCACTCGGCGTTGAGTGATGCGTTGAGGCACGTCGAGTAGTCCGAGGACGCGCCGCCCGTCTGGCTGCAGGTGCCGCAGGCGTAGTCCTGGCAGCCCTCCTCGTCGCTGAGGATGTCGCCGCACGAGCCCGTGCCGCCAGCCACCCTCTCCTGCGTCTTCTGTCCAAGGACGAGGTCCACGCAACCCGGCGTGTTGACCGAGCAGCTCGTCGGGTCGCAAACGAGCGCGCCCCACGCGGTCGAGGAGCGCAGCGTGAAGAGACAGTCGACGCAGTTGCCACCGCCCGCATCGGGGGCGTTCGCGGTCTGCCAGGCTTGGCAGGTCTGCTGCGTTGCGGAGCTGCCGAAGCAGGCCGTGCTCGCGTCCGTGATCTGAGCCGGGGTGCAGGCGTTGGCCGTCGCGGTGGGCGCGCTCATCATCGCCGGCGTGTAGCCGCTCACGTCGCAGAGCTCGCACGAGAGCCCCGAAGCGCAATCGGATGGACAAGCGTCCGGGTAGGTGGGCAACGTCGCATACCCTGGCGGGCCGCACATCACGAAGTCGGAGGGGAGATGACACGAGCAGCCAGGATACGGCTGGCAGTTTCCCGCCTCGCCCGGCATGCATCGCCCCTTGGCGGCGCATCCCTCGCTGATGCGGAAGAAGCAACCGTAGCCTGCCGGGCAGTTCGAGGACGTCGAGCACGCTTCCGGGAGAGCGTCCGGGCCCCCATCGATCGGCGGATTCGAAATCGTCATGCCGCAACGGGCGACCGGCACCAGGAACGCGATCACCCATGCGAAGCGAAGCAGCGCCCCGACCCTCATGGTTGAAGTGTAGCGCGCGGGCGGCAGCGCCGCGCCGGATCAGCGGTAGCCCTGCATCAGCTTGTCGAGCGCCTCGCTGCCGGGGCAGAGCTGCTCGTACGGCAGCTGCGAGAGCGGCGCGTCGACCGTCTTGGCGGCTTCGTGCATCTCGACGCCGCCGTCGGTGTCGAGGAAGAGCAGGCCCGTCGGAATGGTGCCGGCGCCGCGCTGCTGCTGCAGGTACTCGAAGACGGCGTTGCGATTCTTCGGATCGTAGCCGGCGGGCAGCTTGGAGAAGCGCACCACGCTGCCGTCGTGCATCGTCACTTCCTTGGTCGTCCCCTCGGGGTAGTCCGCGGTGATCTCCTCCCGGTGAGGGACGAAGCTCGCCTCGAGAATGGGGAGCTGGTGCTTGCGCGTGTACATGTAGCTCTTGGTCGAGCCCTCGTGGTCGTTGAACGTCACGCAAGGCGAGATGACGTCGACGAGCGCGAAGCCCTCGTGCGAGAGGGCGGCCTTGAGGATCGGTACGAGCTGCGCCTTGTCCCCCGAGAAGCTACGCGCGACGAACGTCGCGCCGAGCGTGAGGGCGAGCGAGACCGGATCGATGACCTGCTGCGTGTTGACGTCGCCCTTCTTCGACTTGGAGCCGATGTCCGCCGAGGCCGAGAACTGCCCCTTGGTGAGGCCGTAGACGCCGTTGTTCTCGAGGACGTAGAGCATGTTCACGTTGCGGCGGATGGCGTGGGACATCTGCCCCAGGCCGATCGAGAGCGAGTCGCCGTCGCCGCTGATGCCGATGTACGTGAGCGTCTTGTTGGCGGCGGCCGCGCCGGTCACGATGGCCGGCATGCGGCCGTGCGCGGAGTTGAAGCCGTGGGCTCCCGAGACGAAGTACGTCGGGGTCTTGGAGGAGCACCCGATGCCGCTCAGCTTCGCCACCATGTGCGGCGGAGTGTCGAGCTCGTAGAAGGCACGGATGATCGCCGCGGTGATCGAGTCGTGCCCGCAGCCGGCGCAGAGCGTCGACATCGAGCCTTCGTAGTCGCGGACGGTGAGGCCGAGCTTGTTCGGCTGGAGCGAGGGGTGCCGGGCGACCGGCTTCTTGATGAAGCTCACTTCGCACCTCCCTTGCCGTTCCCGGCTCCGCGGAGCTGGGACTGGATGCCGTCGACGACCTGCGCCGCCTGCAGCGGGAAGCCGCCGTACGCGATGATCGAACGGAGCTTCTCTTTCGGTACGGGCGTCTCCAGGACGAGCAGCGCGCGGAGCTGCGCGTCGCGGTTCTGCTCGACGACGAAGATCTTGTCGTGCGAGCTCAGGAAGGCCTCCACGTCGTCGCCGAAGGGGAAGGCGCGGACGCGCATGAAGTCGCCGCGGACGCCCTGCTTGGCGAGCGCCTCGAGCCCCTCGCGCACCGCGAGATCGCAGCCGCCGACGGTGATGACGCCGAACGTGGCGCCGGGGCGGGTCTCGACGACGGGCGCGGGGACGAGGTTCTTCGCCGCGTTGTGCTTGCGGAGCAGGCGGTCCATGACCTCCTGGTACTCGTCGGGGATCTCGGTGTAGCCGCCGAACTTGTTGTGCCCCGAGCCGCGCGTGAAGAACGCGCCCTTCGGGTGCACGCCCGGCAGCGACCGCGCGGCGACGCCGTCCTCGTCCTCGGGCGAGTAGCGGAAGTACTTCGGGATCGCCTCGAGCTGCTCGCGCGTGAGCACCTTGCCGCGGTCGGGCCGGTAGCCGTCGTCCCACTTGAGGCGCGGAACGACCCAGTCGTTCATGCCGATGTCGAGATCGGTGAGCATGAACACCGGCGTCTGGAAGTGCTCGGCGAGATCGAACGATTTCACCGCGAGCTCGAAGCACTCGGCCGGGTTGGCCGGGTACAGGCAGATGTGCTTGGTGTCGCCGTGCGAGGCGTAGGCGCACATCAGGATGTCGCCCTGCTGGGTGCGCGTGGGCATCCCCGTCGACGGGCCGACGCGCTGCACGTCGACGATGACCGCGGGGATCTCGGCGTAGTAGGCCATGCCGATGAGCTCGCTCATGAGCGAGATGCCGGGGCCCGACGTCGAGGTGAACGAGCGCGCGCCGTTCCACGACGCGCCGATGACCATGCCGATCGCGGCGAGCTCGTCCTCAGCTTGCAGGATGCAGTAGTTCTTCTTCCCGGTGGCCTTGTCGGTGCGGTACTTCGCGCACAGCGAGGTGAACGAGTCGAGCACGCTCGTCGAGGGAGTGATGGGGTACCACGCCGCCACCGTCACCCCCGCGTAGAGGCAGCCGAGCGCGGTGGCCGTGTTGCCGTCGATCAGGATCGAGTCCTTCGTCGCGTCCATCCTCTCGAGGCGGATGGGCAGCGGGCACTGGAAGTGTTCCTTGGCGTAGTCGTAGCCGAGCTTGATCGCCTTGGCGTTCGAGTCCATGAGCGCCGGCTTCTTGGCGAACTTCTCCTTGAGCATGCCCGCGACGACTTCCATGTCGATGTCGAGCAGCGCCGCGAGCGTGCCGACGTAGACGATGTTCTTCATCAGCGTGCGCTCGCGCGCCTGATGGAAGTGGTCACTGCACATCTGCGCGAGCGGCACGCCGAGGAAGTGGACGTCCGGGCGCATCAGCGACTTGTCGAGCGGCCAGCTCGAGTCGTAGAGCAGCCAGCCGCCCTCGCGGACCTCCTTCACGTCGCGCGCGTACGTCTCGGCGTTCATCGCGACCATCAGGTCGTAGCGCGAGGTGCGCGCGGTGTGGCCGTCCTTGCTGACGCGGATCTCGTACCAGGTCGGCAGGCCCTGGATGTTCGACGGGAAGAGGTTCTTGCCCGACACCGGGATGCCCATGCGGAAGATCGCCTGCATGAGCAGCCCGTTCGCGCTCGCGGAGCCCGAGCCGTTGACGTTGGCGAGCTTGAAGGCGAAGTCGTTGACGGTGGACAGCGCCGGGCTCGTGCCCGGCTCGTGGGACTGGGGCTTTTCTATCGAACTTTGTTGCACGGTGTCTCTCTCACCTGCTCCGCTGCGGGAGCCGCGATGGCTACCTGGTCCGCGAGGGAGCTTTCCCTGCGTACGGAATGAGCAGATCGAACTTTTGCATGTCCCACGCGGACGTCGGGCAGCGCTCGGCGCACAAGCCGCAGTGGACGCAGAGGTCCTCGTCCTTGATCATCACCCGCTTGGTCTGCGGGAGTGGCCCGGAGACGAAGACGTCCTGCGTGAGGTTGGTGGCGGGCGCGCTCAGGTGCTTGCGCAGCTCGGGCTCGGGCTCGTCCTTGCCGATCGTGAGGCAGAGCACGGGGCAGACGTCGACGCAGGCGTCGCACTCGATGCAGAGCGAATCGGTGAAGACCGTCTGCACGTCGCAGTTGAGGCAGCGCTGCACCTCGCGCGCGGCTTGCTCGGCGTCGAAGCCGAGCTCGACCTCGAGGTTGAGCTTCTTGAAGCGCTCGACCAGATCGACGTGCTGCATCTTCTCGCGCTTGCCGGGGTTGTAGTCGTTCTTGTAGGCCCACTCGTGGAGGCCCATCTTCGTCGTGACGAGGTTCATCCCGTAGGGGAGCCGCTCGGCGACGGGCGCGCCCTGGCAGTGGTTGTGGATCGAGATGGCGGCCTGGTGGCCGTGCTCCGCCGCCCAGATGATGTTCTTGGGGCCGAAGGCCGCGTCGCCGCCGAAGAAGATGCCCTTGCGCGTGGACTCGAACGTCGTCTGATCGACGACGGGTACGTCCCACTTGTCGAACTCGATGCCGAGGTCGCGCTCGATCCAGGGGAAGGCGTTCTCCTGGCCGATGGCGAGGATGACGTCGTCGGCCGGGAGGAAGACCACGTCGACCGGCGTCTGCACGAGCTTGCCGTTCTTGTCCTCGCTCGACTCGTAGCGCTGGAACTCCATGCCGACGAGCTTGCCGTTCTCGACGACGAAGCGCTTCGGCTCGTGGTTGATCACGATCTCGACGCGCTCTTCCTCGGCGTCCTCGAGCTCCCAGGGCGAGGCCTTGAAGTACTTGCGCGGCTTGCGCGCCATGACCTTGATGCTCTTGCCGCCGAGGCGCGCCGAGCTGCGGCAGCAGTCCATCGCCGTGTTGCCGACGCCGATGATGAGGACACGCTCGCCGATCTTGTCGATGTGACCGAACGCGATCGACTCGAGCCAGTCGATGCCGATGTGGACGTTGGCGGCGGCCTCCTGCCGGCCGGGGAGGTTGAGCTCCTTGCCGCGCGGCGCGCCGGTGCCGACGAACACGGCGTCGAAGCTGCCGGACTCGAGCAGGTTCTTCATGCTCTCGACGCCCTGGCCGAGGCGGAGGTCGACACCCATGTCGACGATCATCGCGATCTCTTCGTCGAGGACCTTCTCGGGCAGTCGGAAGGACGGAATGTTCGAGCGCATCAGCCCGCCGGGGACCTTCAGCTTCTCGAAGATCGTCACCTCGTAGCCGAGGGGCATCAGATCGTTGGCGACGACGAGCGATGCGGGCCCGGCGCCGATGCACGCGACGCGCTTGCCGTTCTTCTTCTCGGGCGCTCTCGGCAGGCGGTCGGCGATGTTCTCGCGCAGGTCGGCGGCGACGCGCTTCAGTCGGCAGATCGCGACGGGCTTCTCCTCGACGCGCCCGCGGCGGCACGCCGGCTCGCAGGGCCGGTCACACACGCGCCCGAGAATGCCGGGGAAGACGTTCGATTGACGATTGAGCATGTACGCGTCCGAGTACCGGCCCTGGGCGATGAGGCGGATGTACTCGGGGACGTTGGTGTGCGCGGGGCACGCGTACTGGCAGTCGACGACCTTGTGGAAGTAGCTCGGATTGCGGACGTTGGTCTGGGGCACGGTACGGTGGTTCTGCTTCGCGGCCGCGGCCGCGATGGTCTCGGGCTGACCTATATAGCCGATTCGAGGCGGGAGAGCAGGTCGAGTCTCAGCCTTTGTGCGAGACGGCGAGTCGCACCGTCAAATTGAAAAAAACTTGTTCCGAGGCCCTCCGCAGACGATGCTCGGCCCATGACCACCGAGCGGCGGGCGCATGCGCGGGGGAAGGCTTCGGTCGACGTCGGGTTCACCGACGCGTCCAGCGAGACCTCCCACGCGGGAAAGCTGTACGACCTCGGGCGTGGCGGCATGTTCGTCGCGACGGACAAGCCGCTGCCGGTGGGCAAGCGCATCGAGTTCGAGGTCAAGGCCCCCGAGGGCACGGTCGCAGGGATGGGGCGCGTCATCTGGGTGCGCGAGGCGCCGGCGGGCGGGGCGCCTGCGGGGATGGGCATCAAGTTCATCGACGTCGACGACGAAGCGCTGCTCACGATCGATCGCATCAGCGGCCTGAAGAAGAATGTGCGCGAGCGCACCGTGCTCGGCGTTGCGCCTGCCGCGGCCGCGCCCGCCACGCCGCTGGCTCCTGCCGTGGCCGCGCCGCCTCCCGCCGCAGCAGCACCGCCTGCCGCGGCCCCTCCTGCGGAGGAGAAGAAGCCCATCCCGCGCCCCTCGCGCGAGCGCACCGTGCTGGGGCTGGGACTCCCTGCCACGCCGAACGTCGAGCCGGCTACGGTCTCGCCGAAGCCGGAGGCTGCGCCCGCGGCGAAAGACGAAGCGGACCTCGCGTGGCCCGACGAGCCCCCGCCGGTTCCGTCGGAGCCAAAGCCCGCGCCCGCCGCCGCGGCCTCACCCGCGCCGGAGCCGGTCGTGGAGACGAAGCCCGCACCCGAGCCGGTCGTGGAGACAAAGCCCGCACCCGAGCCGGTCGTGGAGCCGAAGGCCGCCGAACCCGAGCCGGTCGTCGCCAAGGCCGCCGAGCCCGAGCCGATCGTGGAGCCGAAGGCCGCCGAGCCCGCGCCGGCACCCCAGGCCGAAGCGCCGAAACGGGAAGAGAAGGCCGCCGTCGCCGAAGCCAAGCCCGCGCCGGAGCCCGAGCCTGCCGTCACCAAGAAGAAGGCGGAGAAGCCGGTCTCGGTGGACGAGCTCCCCATCCAGAAGGAGCTGCCGAAGCGCCAGGGTGGAAGCCGTGCGTGGCTCTACGTCCTCCTGCTCCTCCTCATCGGAGGCGGCGCCGCAGCGTACATGTATCGGAACCAGATCCTGCCGCCGGAGCAGGCGCCGGCGCCTCCCGCCACTCCGACCGCGAGCGCGCCGACTCCGGGCGCCTCCGAGAGCTCCGCGATGGCCGTCGCGGATGCCGCCGGCAGCGTGGCAGAGCCCAGCGTGGTCTCGCCCGTTCTCGACGCCGGAGCCCTTGCTGCTGCGAGCCAGCTCGACGCCTCCGCAGCTGCCGAGGCTCACCTCGACGCGGGCCACGATGCCGCCCAGCACGAGTCCGGCCACCACGATGCGGGGCACGTCCACGAGGCTCCCAAGCCGAAGCCGAAGCCGAAGCCCAGCGCCGAAGACAACCCGTACTGACGGCGCTCAGCGGCTCGGGCCGCCGTCCGTGAGCCCGGCCGCGGCGGCGTCCCCGACGCCGTCGGTCGCGGCGCCCGCATCGAGCGCGGCTTGCTCGTGGCCCGCGAAATCCTCCTGCGCGACCTTGGCCCCGACGAGCACCAGGAAGGCGACGGTGACGAGCGGAAGGCGCGAGCGTCGCGGGGTGAGCTGCCGCAGCAGGGTCCGCGCCGGAGAGGTCGCGGCGCGCGCGACGATGGGAGCCGGAGGAGGAACGGCCGCGGGTCTCCGCGGCGCGGCGGTGCGCGCCCGCTTTGCGCTCGCGACGTCGACGGCCGCGCGCATCGCGGCGGCGTCGGGCCAGCGGTCCTCGCGGCGAAACTCGAGCGCGCGATCGATGACCTCGGCGGTCGCCTCGGACACGCCGGGCGCCACGGTCCGGAGCTTCGGCGCCGGCTCCTTCGCCATGCGAAGCGCGATCTCGATGGGGCTGCGGCCGGGGTGCACCGTCCGTCCGGCGAGGATGCGGAAGCACGTGGCGCCGAGGGCGAACAGATCCGCTCGCCCGTCGATCTCGTCCACGCGCCCCGCGGCCTGCTCGGGGGGCATGTAGGAGGGCGTACCGACGGCGAGACCGTGCATCGTTCGTAGGCGCGCGTCGGCGACGCGCGCGAGGCCGAAGTCGAGGATCTTCACGCGCGGCGCCTTCGGATCCTCGCCCGGCTCGGGGTCGGGGATGAACAGGTTCTCGGGCTTGAGGTCGCGGTGCACGACGCCGTGCGCGTGCGCGGCCTCGAGGACGCCCAGCATCGCGCGCGCGAGGCCGAGGAGCTCCTGTTCGCCGATCGGCGGGCCGCGCTGGAGCCGATCTTCGAGCGAGCCGCCTCGGAGCAGCTCCATCACGATGTACGCGGCCCCTTCGTCCGGACCGCTCGCGATCACGTCGTCGTCCAGCACCTTGACGGCCCCGGGGTGGTCGACGCGGTTCGCGGCGTACCCCTCGCGCAAGAACCGCTCGCGCACCTGGGGGATGCGCGCGATGTCGGCGTGCAGGACCTTCACGGCGGCGCGCGCGCCGTTGCGGTGCAGCCCGGCGTAGACCGCCGCCATGCCACCGATCCCGATCAGGCGCTCGAGGGTCCACTTCTGGTTGAGGACGCTGCCCACGCGGGCGTGGGCTCGTTCATCGCGGCTCTCGTTCGGCACGGGCTGGGAAGTCTACTTCAGTGGGAAGGGAGCGACGCGATGGATCGGCCCGCGCGCCTCAGCTCGCTCTGGAGGTCGCGGCAGGGCGCCCCGAGAGATGCTCGATGAGGAAGGCGCGGAGCAGCGCCACGCGCGCGGGGAGGTAGCGGACGGAGGGGACGACGACGAACAGCGAGCCTCCGTTGCCGACGTACTGCGGCAGCAGGCGCACGAGCTGCGTGCGGACGTGAAGATGCCGGATGACGAACGACGGCAGCAAGGCGATGCCCGCGCCGGCGAGCACCGCCTCGAGGACGAACTGGATGTCGTCGCCCCAGAGCTTCGCGGAGAGCTCTACGCGCTCATCGCCGCGCGGCCCGCGCAGCTCGAACTCGCCGCGGCCGTCGCGGGAGCGGAAGAGGACGCAGTCGTGCTCGGCGAGGTCGGCGAGGCGCTTGGGCTTGCCGCGGCGCAGGACGTACTCCTTCGACGCGAACAGCCCGAAGTCCATCGTGGCCACGCGCCGGGCCACGAGCGTCGAGTCGGCCAGGGTTCGGCCTGCGCGTAGCGCCAGATCGAGGCCCTCCTGGACGAGGTCGACCGTGCGCGGGCTCAGCGAGATGTCGACGCGGATGCGCGGGTGCTGACGCCCGAACTCGGTGAGCAGCGGCGCGACGATGGGGCTCAGGTCTGCCGGGGCGGTCATCCGCACGATGCCCTCCGGGTCGTGACCGAGGTCGCTCGCCGTCGAGGCGGCGTCCTCGAGGCTCGCGATGGCGCGCTGCGCGTGCTCGAAGTAGACGCGGCCCGCGTCGGTCAGCCCGATGCGCCGCGTGCTGCGGCGGAGCAACGCCACACCGAGCTCCTGCTCGAGGTGGGCGACGCCCCGGCTGACGCTCGACTTCGGCAGCCCGAGCTGCTGCGCCGCTGCCGTGAAGCTGCCGCGTTCCACGACCCGTACGAAGAGCTCCACGCGCCGCAAATCCATCGTTGCCCTCGTAGCAACAATCGAATCGATTGGCTACGCGGCAGCGCTCAGGCGAAGAAGCCCACGGCGGCGTGGCTGACGATGCTCCCGTCGTCGGGGTCGACGTTCTGCTCGTAGTGCAGGACGCGTCCGCGCGCGCCGGCGGCCGTCGCGCCGAGCGCGTCGAGGAGCGAGTAGACCGGCGCCAGGCCGCAGACGCGTCGCGTCTCGAGATCCGCGGCGACGTGCTCCCAGAACGCGCCCTCGTCCACACGCGTGGCGAAGTCGAGCGACGCACGATCGGTGCGCTCGAGGGCGTCGCGCTTCGCCGCGTCGTGGGGCGTCGCGTCCCCGAAGCGCGGCCCGACGTGCGCCATGTCCGCCCCCGCGACGAGCACGACACGGCCCCCGCGGGCCTGGATGCCCTCGCGCAGCGCGTCGAGGAAACGCGCGACGCCGGGCGAGCGGCGGGGCGAGCGGCCCGTCGCCTGCTCGTCGCCGAGCCCGGCGAGGATCGGCACGATGCGCGCCGGCCGAGCGCCGAGCAGGTGCTTGAGGAACACGGCCTGAAACTCGATCGAGTGCTCGCGCTTGTGGTTGAGCAGATCGCGGTAGGGATCGAACTCGGCGGCGGCCGCGAGCTCGTCGACGAAGGCGCCGTCGACGGGCATCGGGCCCATC